>NZ_JAIKTU010000005.1:0-309935 GCF_019753795.1 Clostridium sardiniense
ATATATAACAAATAGAATATACGTGTCAATCTCTTTTAATTTATATAATTATTATATACTCATTTTGTTATTAATTTGGTTATAAATATTTATATAAAATTTAACATTTTAACTAAATAAATCTAAAAGGTTAATTTAGTTAATAAATATTTAAATTTTGATTAATATATATACAACTTTTTAAATTTATTGATTTATAAAGTTATAATTAAATAGGATGTAAATATTCTATTAACATTAAATAAATTACTAACTTTATTATTAATCAAAAATTTAATATATTTGTATGGGGTGGGATTCTATGGGTAAGTATAAAAAATTACTAATTTTATTTTTTTTATGCATCTTATTTATTATCTGTATTGTGTTTGGGTTCAATATAATAATTAAAGAAACTAAAAAAAATAAAATTAGTCAAATATCAGAATTTATAAACATTTCTGATGAAAATAAAAAATCTGACTTACAAGAAATTGCAGAATTTACTTATGAAGAGGTTGAGGAATTAGATAATATTCAATTCCTAGAGAGTACTGTTGATAATAAAAGTAATTTAAAAATAAGTATAACTTACAAAGATAAAGCTTTAAAGTTTGATAGAGTTTTTTCATTCAAACAAATAATTAATGAAGTACTAAAAGATGATTACTCTGATATAGTTATTGTTATGTCTCAAGAGCTTCCATCAAAATCAGAAATGAGATTTGTCTATAATCACGGAAAATGGCAATAATCTTTTATGATATCATTAATGTGATTTTTATTGTATACTTTGTTTAATTTTAAAAATAGATTTTAATTACCTGCACTTTCGTATATTGATATACCTTTAAGCCAAATAAAATATGCTACTGTTATAGTTATTACTCCTACAATTAATGTCATTATTACTCCAAAGAAGAAGCTCTCTTTTCCAAGTAAATATGCACCTGGATAAAATCCAGTGAAGGCAAATGGTATTATAAAAGTTAAAAGATTCTTTATTACATTTGGATATATAGTAACTGGATACTTTGCAAATCCACTTAACTCATAAGCCATCTGTACATGCCTAAAACTTGTCTTAGTCCAAAAAGCTATTGATGCTGCTGCAAGTTTTATTCCTGTATATATAAGTGTTCCTCCAATTGTAGCTATTATAAATCCTATTATTAATATAGGCGTTATTGTAACTCCTAATTTTATTCCACTAAGTATAACTAATATAAATCCAACAACTAATTCTCCAAATCCTTCTGGTTGAAATCTTTCTGCAATTACTTGAAATAACGGATTTAATGGTCTTAACAAGTATCTATCAAACTCTCCTCTAACAATTGAATTTCCGCTAAATATCCAAAGATAATCTGTAAATATATGATCTATTCCTCTTGGAATTTGTGAAAATCCATATATAAATATAATTTCATAAAAGCTCCATCCTTTTAATGATTGAATATTATCAAATATAAGGTTTATAAATATTATTGAAGTTCCTTGAATTAGAAAGAATCCAATCATTCCATATATAAAATCCTCTTTATATTCCATTAAAGTCTTTATATATTGTTTTAGAAACTTAAAATATATTTTTAAATATCTTTTCATATACTAACCTCCTTGAATGCTCAATTTATTAATAACTTTATTCCACATTAATCTTGATAATACTTTTAGTACAAAAATCCAAAATAATTGCAGCAATAAACACTTTATTATTTCATTAGAAGGTAGTTTATTTAGATATATCATAGCTGGAGTATATATTATAGAGCTAAAAGGTAAAAAATTAAAAAGCTTTTGTATTATATCTGGAAAAAAAGACAATGGTATCAATGCACCTGAAACTAGCATGACAATAGCTTGTGCTATTTGATTAATTCCCCAAAGGCTATAAAATTTAAAAACTAGTAGTCCAAATATATAACTGTAATAAATATTTATCATAGTTCCTAAAACTATACTTAACAGAAATAAAATTATAGATGTTGATGTAATACTTAGCCCAATATTAATTCTATAAATTGTTATACCAATAGCTGCTGGCATAAATAAGAATATAAAATTAAAAATAAATTGACCAATTCCTATGAAAATAAGTCTCTTTTCATAATTTATAGGTTTTATTAAATTCATTGCAATGGATCCATCTCTAACTTCACTTGAAATAATATATCTTATATCATTTGATGTTGCAATACCAATAACAAAAGAAATCATAATATAAATAACCATATCATTTAATGTAAAGCCATTCATTATTCCATCTTGAGAACTACTATAAATAGCTTTCCATAGATAATATGTAACTATAACCATTATTACTTGTCCTATAATTCCCATAAATATATTAGCTTTATATGCAAAGTATTTTTTTATTTCACTTTTTGAAAAAGAGCTATATATTTTAAACCCTTTAATAAGATTCATCCCTATACCCCCTTTTTATATATTTTTTTAATTATATCTTCTATACTAGTCTCCTTTAATGAAAAATCTAATATATCAATTTTTTGCATTACTTTATAAATTACTTCTGATGAAGTTACTTTGTTTTTATTAAATTTAATTATCAATCTTCCATCATCTATATATTCTTCTATATCATTAATATTAAATTCTTCCTTTAAATTAAGATTAGTCTTTATATCCCCCTTTATTTGAGCTTCCAATGTAATCATATAACCAAAGCTACTTTTTATATCATTTAAACTTCCATCATATATTTTATTTCCATTATCAATAATTATAATTCTTTCACATAGCTCTTCTATATCACTTAAATCATGAGTAGTTAATATAATTGTTGTATTAAATTCTTTATTTATTTTCTTAATAGCTTCTCTAACCTTATCTTTAACTACAACATCAAGCCCAATTGTTGGTTCATCTAAATAAAGAATTTTGGGACTATGAATAAGTGATGCTGCAAGGTCTGCTCTCATTCTTTGACCAAGTGATAATGTTCTTACAGGATTATTTATAAATTCTTCTAATCCTAAAACTTCATTTAAAAATTCCATGTTCTTGTTAAATAAATTATCCTCAACAGAATAAATATCTTTAAGTATAGTAAACGTTTCCGTTAGAGGCAAATCCCACCATAGCTGAGTTCTTTGTCCAAATACTACTCCTATATCCTTTGCATTCTTTTCTCTATCTTTATAAGGAACTCTTCCATTAACTTCTATATTACCTGATGATGGAGTAAGTATTCCTGTCATCATTTTTATTGTAGTAGATTTTCCTGCTCCATTGGATCCAATATATCCAACTACCTCCCCCTCTTCTATTTCAAATGAAATATTTGATACTGCTTTTTTGATATCATATTCATTAGAAAATAATGATTTTAATGCGCCTTTAAACCCTGGATCTTTTTTTCTAATCTTAAAATCTTTAGTTAAATCTTGAACTTTAATCAATTAAACTCCCCCTTTTAGAAACGTTTCCAAAATAAAATTCCTAATACCATTTGACCTTTATCTAAAATAATACCACTATCATTCACGTTTTACAATATTGTAAGTTATTAACTTACTATTAAGCATACCCTTATTAAATTTTATAAAAATACCCTATTACATATTCATCGTAATAGAGTTATTCTTATCTTCTATACCTCTTTCAAATTATCCGTTACCTCTTCTATACTTCTGCCAACATTTTTTTCAAATGCAGTATAAAACTCCATATATTTAGAGTCATTTAATATATTCATTATTACATCTATCCCCTTCTCTTTTACAATCTCCTTAATTACTAAGTAGCTTTGTCCATAAACATTGTATCCATCATTTATCATATTAGATATTTCTTCGTTGCTATTACCTAAATTTCTAAAGTCAACTTTTTTATCTATATCAACTACATATATAAGTTCTCCCTCATTGTGAATCATTGAGGTATATTCAGCTACTCCCTCTTCAAACCATGTTGGAATATTATATTTATTTATATCATTTTCCTTGCAATAGTAATTAACTATATGATGTGCATATTCATGAATTATATTACGTCCCTTGATACTACCTTTATACATATAAATAGTATCATTTAAATATATTGCTGCAACATCATTAATATTAATTTTCAAAGCTTCCATAAACTCATCTTCGCTATTAAATATTACAATATCTACTTTATATTCACCATTTATATCAAATACTATAGATGTATCTTTCCTTGCTTGCTTTAACCATTTTTCTATAATGTCTTTATTTTCATTATTTATATTTTTTTCATAGTACTCTGATCCATTTTCTAGTTCAAGGCTTTCCATGCCCCTCGTAACCTTAATATTCACAAATTTTTTAACTACATTCTCTTCTGCAAAAGCCTTAACACTATTAATTGTTGGCAAGTTTAAGGTTACTACTCCTAAAATAATCGCAAGAACTATAAGCACAAAATTTTTTAATATATTTCTAAACTTTTTTTCCCACCCCATATGCTTAATCCCCTCTGTATATATCTCATAACAATTATATCACATAAAAGGAATTATATTACATTTAATATTTTTAAAATTATTATTTTAATAATTAACAAAAATAGTCTAAGATTCATAAATCTTAGACTATGTTAATTAACTCTCTATATTAGTTTGTTTTCTTGAATTCATTATGCGCTTAGAAGAAATAACCCCTATAACCAATATAGCTATTGGTATTAAAAACTCAATTGAAAAAGGATTAGTGAAGCTCTTTCCAAGCATTGAATAACACATAGTTTCTGGAACAACTCCTAGAAGTGATGCTAAAATGAAATCTTTATATTTTATTTTAGTAAAACCACAAGCATAACTTAATGGATCATAAGGAAGTATAGGTGGTAATCTTAATAGAAATAAAATTTTAAATCCGTTTTTTTCTATATTATTATCTAATTTAATAAATTTATTTCCTATAATCCCTTCAACAAAATCTCTCCCCAATAATCTTGAAACATAAAAAGCAATAGTTCCTGATACTAAGAAACCAGTCATTGTAAGTAAAAAACCTTTTATCGGCCCAAATAATGTTCCACCTACTATAGCTATTATATTTGTTGGAATAATTATAAAAAATGGTTTTATAGTATAAAATAACACATATACTATTGCCGAAAAAGTTCCCTTCTCCTCAATAAATATTGATATCTTTTCCATATCAATATTTTTAATTGCATCCCAATTCTTAACTAACGTAAATATACATATTGATATTAGCGCTAAAAAAACAACAAACTTTACTCTACATAAATTCTTATTTTTCCCCATGTATTTCCCCTTGCTAAAATTATTTTTCATTTATATCCCCTTGTGTATTAAACGTAACATAAAAATATATGTGTGTAAAGTAATGCAAATACTTATTAATAATTTAATTATATAATATTCAGATAATTATAAGAATTAAAAAAATAGTAGTATATATCTATTGCTATATATACTACTATCTTTATATTATTTCTAATTATTAAATACTTTTTTAGCTATTTCTACAGATTCTTTAGCATCCTTTGCATAAAAATCTGCACCCATTTTTTCTGAATAATCCGCTGTTACAACTGCTCCACCAACAAAGATTTTGCCTTTAAAGCCTGCCTTTTTTAAGGCTACAATTGTCTCTTCCATAGATACTATAGTAGTTGTCATTAATGCACTAAGCCCTACAAGTTTTATATTATTTTCTGTAGCTTCTTTTACTACTTTCTCTATTGGAACATCTTTCCCAAGGTCTAATATGTCATATCCGTAGTTTTCCAATATAACTTTAACTATATTTTTTCCTATATCATGAATATCACCTTTTACAGTAGCCAGTATAATCTTTCCTTTACTTACATCTCCTTTATCTAATTTAACTAATCTATCTTTAATTAAATCAAAAGATACCTTAACTGTTTCTGCTGCTTGTATAAGTTGTGGCAAAAATATTTCTCCTTTTTCATACTTTTCACCTACTTTATCAAGGGCTGGTATTAAATCTTCATTTACTATTTGAAGTTCTGTCTTTTCTTCTAATAATCTTTCTGTTATTTTCCTTGTACTGTTTTTCAATCCTTGAAGTATTAATTTTTCTAAAGATTCTTCATTATCATCTAGTTGTTTAGAATGATTTATATTTAAATCTATTTTTTTAGATATTAATACTCTCTCTACTTTTTTATCTCCATAAGTTTCTATATACCTTTTGGCTCCACGGTCATTATTATTTAAGACTTTAAAGGAATCTATAACGTTCATCATTCCTTCTTTATTAGGATTTATAATTGGAAGATCTAATCCAGCTCCTAAAGCTAAAGCTAGAAATGTTTCATTTATAAGCTCTCTATTTGGTAATCCAAAGGATATATTTGAGACCCCAAGAAGAGTTTTAACTCCTAACCTCTTCTTAACCATTCTTAAGGCTTTTAATGTATCCATAACTTCCTCTTGTTGAGCCGAAACAGTTAAAGCTAAGCAATCTATATATACATCCTCTTTTTTTATTCCATATTCAATGGCTCTATTAACTATTTTTTCTGCTATTTTAAATCTTGATTCAGGGTCTTTAGGTATACCATTGTTATCAAGTGTTAATCCAACTACTGCGGCTCCATATTTCTTCACTAGAGGAAGAATATTATCTAATACCTTATCCTCTCCACTTACTGAATTTACTATTGGTTTACCATTATATACTCTTAGACCTTTTTCAATTACATTCTTTTTTCCTGAATCAATTTGAAGCGGAACATCAACAATACTTTGTAACTCCTTTATTGCACTTTCCATTAATGACTCTTCATCTATCTCTGGAAGACCAACATTAACATCTAGTATTTCTGCCCCTCCTTCTATTTGTTCTATTGCTTGTCTTAATATATAATCCATATCTTTATCTATAATAGCTTTTTTAAATCTCTTTTTACCTGTTGGGTTTATTCTTTCTCCAACTACTCTTACCTCATTAATCTCTACTACTTTATAAGGTGATGCTACTGCATATTTTATTACTTCTCTTCTATTTACCTTACGTTTATATTTTGCTATTTTACTAAGTTCTTCTATAAAGCTAGGAGTTGTACCACAGCATCCGCCTATAATTGAGACTCCCATATCTACTAATTCTCTAACTGAATTTGAAAACTCTTTCTCTGTTATATCATAAACAGCTTTTCTTTCTATAATATTTGGAAGTCCTGCATTAGGTTGTACAATTACAGGTAGATTAGTATTATTAATTATATTTTTTACAATATTATTAAGTTCGCTTGGTTCAAGAGAGCAATTAACTCCAACAGCATCTACCCCTAACCCTTCTAGTGTAATTGCCATACTCTCTGGGAGGCATCCTGTAAAGGTTCTTCCATCCTTTTCAAATGTCATGGTTGCAAATATAGGAATATCGCAACTTTCCTTCGCTGCAATTATTGCAGCTTTCATCTCATACAAATCAGTCATAGTCTCAATAAGAATTATGTCTACTCCACTATCTACTCCAACTTTAATTTGTCTTTTAAAAATATTAATAGCCTTATCAAAACTTAAAGTTCCCATAGGTTCTAATAATTCTCCAATTGGACCTATATCAAGAGCAATATAGCACTCTTTATTCTCTCTTGCTTTTTTAGCTAAATCAACTCCAGATTTTATTATTTCTTCTACAGAAAATTTTGTATTTTTTAATTTAAGCTCATTTGCCCCAAATGTGTTTGTTGTTATAATCTTTGCTCCAGAATTTATATAATCTTTATGTATCTTTATTATTTCTTCTCTATGGGTTATATTAAATATTTCTGGATTTTCTCCAAGTTTTAAGCCTAAGTTTTGAAGCATTGTTCCCATAGCTCCATCAAAAACTAAAATATTATCTTTAATATACTCTCTTACATTCAAAATCTATTCCCTCTTTTCTATATACACATCTATCATAATTATTACAATTTATACAACTCTTCTTTCCCTTTTTTCCACTATATTTTTTTATACCTAAAATAGCAGTTACTGATTTCCTTGGAAATAAAACCATATGTTCTGAAACCTTGACTCCTATTCTTCTTTCACAATTTAATACATTTATAAAATCCTTTTGTATACTTAAATCTAAATCTCCATATCCTGGGCTATATCTAAATGTTAGCTCCTCACCTTCATTTACATACTTAGATTTTATCTCTTCTTCTACTAAATCACAAACTTCTTCAACACCTGTAGTTGCACAAGCATCAAATATTAATCCCTTTGTTAAGTCTACTTTTTCATAAAATCTTATCCGTCTCTCTACATCATTTCCAAGGGTCACAGCCATCAGCACACACCTATCACAGTCTTTTAACAAATTATATATATCTATTCCTTCTAAAAGCAAGTTAGTACCTATAAGTTCAATTTTATTTTCTCTTTTCTTAAGATTATACTCTTCATAAATAAATTTAGGTGTAAAGAAATCTCTACACTCTTTCTTTACACCCGAAATTTTATTCATAATATTTTTGGGCTTCTCTTGCCCTCTATATCCTAAGTATCTTAAAATTTCTGATTCCTGAAGAGTAATCTCCCTCCCACTACTCTCCATATATATTAAGTGAGAATCCTTTGCTAATTACATCTTTTGCATATTCCTTTGCTCCAAAAAGAGAAATATCTTTATAATTTCCACATTGAACTTCATTACTTGCTGGTATATCCTCTGATTTTAATAAATTTCTAAGAACTGTCTCAACTGCTGCTTTTATTTCTATAGGATCTTTATCACCCCAAGTACTTAAATAAAATCCTGTTCTACATCCCATTGGGGATATATCAATAACTCCATCTAAATTTTCTCTAATATTATAAGCTAGGTGATGCTCTAGTGCATGCATAGCTGCTGTTCCAAAAGCCTCCTTATTAGGTTGCAGGAATCTTATATCAAACTTGCTTATCTTATCACCATGTCCTCCTTCGTATACACAACATTTTCTTATAAATGGTGCCTTTACCTTAGTGTGGTCTAGTTCAAAACTTTCTACTTTTTTCATACATTTGCCTCCTAATTATTAATTGTTTTAATGACTGTCTTAATATTTTCTTTAATCCTTTTTGCAACATAAGGATTATTCATTGTATAAAGATGAATGCCCTGAGCTCCACTAGAAGCTAAATCTATAATTTGTTCAACTGCATATGCAATACCTGCTTCTTTTAAAGCTTCTGGACTATATTCATACTTATTCATTATTTTTGAGAA
Organism: Clostridium sardiniense; assembly: GCF_019753795.1. Classification (NCBI taxonomy): domain Bacteria; kingdom Bacillati; phylum Bacillota; class Clostridia; order Eubacteriales; family Clostridiaceae; genus Clostridium; species Clostridium sardiniense. Next base: position 9,177 of record NZ_JAIKTU010000005.1, read on the forward strand.
TTTATGCGGAATTTTTGCACCGCATAATTCTGTTATTCTCTCTATCTGCCTTTTATTTATTACTGGCATAATTCCAGCTTGAATTGGAGTTTTTATTCCATTTTTATTTATCTTATCTAAGAAATCATAATAAATATTGTTATCAAAAAACAGCTGAGAAATAAAGCTTGATGTACCTGAATCTATCTTTCTTTTCATATTATCTATTTCCATATCTATTGATTTATTTTCTATATGGCCTTCTGGATAACATGCTGAAATTATATTAAATCTTTTCTTTTTTTCTATATAACTTATGAGCTCACTTGCATAATTAAAGTCTTTTCTAGAGTCACCATTATCATCACCTCTTAATGCAAGTATGTTACTAACGTCTTCAAGTTCTAGTCTCTCTGTTATCTTATCTATATCATCTTTCTTAGAAGATATGCATGTTAAATGTGCTAAAGGTTCTATATTATACACATTTTTTATAAGTGATGATATCTCTGTAGTTTTGTTATTTATTAGACTACCACCTGCCCCATAGGTTACACTAATAAAATCCGGTTTTAAATCTGAAAGCTCATTTAAAGCTCTATATATACTTTTAACTGGTGAATTATTCTTTGGAGGAAATACCTCAAAAGAAAATACTAAATTTCTTTTATGAAAAATCTCCTTAATATTCATAATGCCCCCTTATTTATATCCTAAACTTCGAAATATAAAAAAGTCCTAGGATATTACACCTAAGACTTTAATCTTAAACTCATATCCTTATCTATCTGGAATTAGCACCACATACTATAACAAATTTATATATAAAAACCCCTAATAAATTATTGTTATACATAGGTTGCTGGGTTTCATAGGGCCAGTCCCTCCACCACTCTTGATAAGTATATATTCTATTTTGTATAATTATACATTAAAAATACTTTTTTGTAAATATATTCTAATTTTTATCTTTCATATTTTCAAAATATTCTTCTTTAAATAGAGCCATCAATATCTCATCATGATATTTTCCTTCTCTATATATTTCTCTTTTAAGACGACCTTCTTCTTTAAAGCCAAGCTTTTTATAACAAGCAATTGCTCTTGGATTTAATGAAAATACGCCAAGTTTTATTTTTTCCATATTACATTCTTCAAAGATAAATTTGATAAGTACAGATAGAGCATCATATCCGTAACCTTTTCCCCAATAATCTTTATCCCCAATCATGATTCCAATTATGCAATTTCTATTTTTAATACTAGTAGAGTTTATGCTACAACCACCTATTATACATCCACTTTCTAAATCTTCAATTGCAAAATCATATGTTTGATCATTATCTCTTCTTTTCTTAACCCACTCTTCTTCTTGCCAAAGTGCTAATGGAAATGAAGTTTCAATATTTAGAAGCCTTTTTACTTCATAATCATTTATAAAGTCATTAAGTTTTGCTATATCATCTTCCTTATGTGCTCTAAGAATTACCTTCTTCCCCTTATACATAAATCTAAGCCCCCTTTTTTATTTTCTAATCATAATAACAAAATATGGTTTATGTGTCAATATACTTAATATATTATCTATAATTATTAAATATTGTTTCTATAATTTATGAATCAGTAATACACTAATAATTAAATTTTTATAAAAAAATAAGCATCATTTTTAATATGATGCTTATTTTATGGATGATTGTAAAATAATAGTACTATAGATAAGAATGAACAAACTATGCTTATTCCAACTATAAACTGCACTATTTGTGGTTTTGTTAATCCTTTTTCTTCTAATCTAAAATGCATCTGACTTCTATCTGCCTGATACACTGGTTTTCCTTCATTAAACCTTTTAAATATAACAAATAAGTTATCAAATATAGGTACTGCTAGTGCTAATATTGGTAACAATAAGCTAAGTACAGTAGCTTGCTTAAAGGCACCATCTAATGCAATGATACTTAAAATAAATCCTAAAAAATTTGCACCTGAGTCTCCCATAAATACCTTTGCAGGATATCTATTGAATAATAAGAATCCTCCAATTGCCCCAGCAAGTATGATTGAAGTAGATGCTGAGTAACTTTGTCCTAAAATAATTGCTGCAATGAAGAATGTACCTGAAGAAACTAAAGAAATTCCTCCTGCAAGTCCATCCATTCCGTCTGACCAATTTATTACTGTCGTAACTCCAAATATCCAAGTAATACTCAAAACAAACTGTAAAAAAGTATTAAGAGCTACATAATCCCCTGTAAACGGATTAGTAAAGCCTTTAAATGCGACACCAGCATTAAATATTAATACTGCTGCTAATATTTGAATTATCAGTCTTGGAAGTATTGGAAATTCTTTTCCAACTGATTTATAGAAATCATCTATTAATCCTATACATACTATTAATAAAGATCCAATGAAGATCCATATACTTTCAGAATTACTTTCACTTCCAACGAAATAATATACTATAAAGAATCCTATAAACATTGCAAGTCCACCGCATAGTGGTGTTACTTTTTTGTGCTTCTTTCTTTGTGTAGGTTTATCAGTAAAACCAATTTTATGCGATAATTTCATTAATATCGGCATTAAAATTACAACCAATATGAAAGAAATCATAAACTCTATAAAATAATCCATATATTCCTTCTCCTAAATTAGGTTAGATTGTTAATTCTATGTAAAAAAAATTATAACCTATAAGAATTATACTATTAATGTAGGTTATTATCAATTATATTACGATAATTTTAATTTACTTTTAATTCTTTACCAAAATCTTGATTTTAAACACTTTTTACATAAACTAATTTATTTTTTAAACTCAAAAATAAATACACCTTAGAAAACCTAAGGTGTATTTTAGAATTAATTATCCTCTTTGCTCTATCATACTCTTGACTTTCATAAGTCTAGTTAAAGCACTTCTTTCATTTTCATCAAGTTTCATTCTTATGTACTTGATTGTCTCTTGAAGTTGAGGAATTGTCATATATTCTAGAGCATTAACTCTTCTTCTTGTTTTCTCTATTTCATCTGCCATAAGCTGACATGACTTTTCTACTTCTGCAAGTTCCAAAAGCTTAGGTAATATTCCATAAAGCTTTGTTATTGCATCATCAAGTTCTGATGATGTATTTGCAAATCCATATGGGAAGATACTACCTTCGTCACCTTCAAGCTGTCTTTTAAAGTTCATAACTGGAACATTAACACTCATTATGTTTTTGTTTCCAACATCTACAGAAATGCTTTCTTTTGGATAAGCAATTGCCTCTTCTAAGAACTCTGAACTCATTACGGCTCTAGCCATAACGAAATCCTTTAATGATCCTTCAAGTTGCCCTTCAACATCTTTTCTTAGATTATTGTTATACTTAACAAGATTAATGAATTGTCTCATTAACTCATCTTGCTTATCTTTTAAAAGCTTATGACCTCTAGTAGCTGTTGTTAATCTCTTTTTCAGCTTTGTGAGCTCCATTCTAGTAGGATTCACATTTAATCTAGCCATAGCCTATTCTTCCTCTCTTGGCATATATTTTTCAAGGTACTCATCTCTAATTCTCTTAAGCTCTGTTCTAGGAAGTAGTGCTAATAACTTCCAACCTAAATCTAGAGTTTCAGTGATTGTTCTATTTGCTTCAAATCCTTGTGAAACATATTCATTTTCAAAAGCTTCTGCAAATTTAGCAAATGCTTTATCAGTATCTGAAAGAGCTGATTCTCCTAAGATTGCTGATAATTCTTTTGCTTGCTTACCTTGAGCATATGCTGAGAATAATTGGTTCATTGTGTCAGCATGGTCTTCTCTTGTCTTTCCTTTACCTATACCTTTATCTTTAAGTCTTGAAAGTGATGGTAAAACATCTATTGGAGGCATAATACCCTTCTTATAAAGTTCTCTTGAAAGTATTATTTGTCCTTCTGTTATATATCCAGTTAAATCTGGAATTGGATGTGTCTTATCCTCTTCAGGCATTGTAAGTATTGGAATTTGAGTTATTGATCCCTCTTTACCTCTAAGTCTTCCTGCTCTTTCATATAATGTTGAAAGGTCAGTATATAGGTATCCTGGATATCCTCTTCTACCTGGAACTTCTTTTCTAGCAGCTGAAACTTCTCTTAGAGCTTCTGCATAGTTTGTGATATCTGTCATTATAACAAGAACGTGCATTCCCTTTTCGTATGCTAAATATTCAGCTGTAGTTAATGCCATTCTTGGAGTAGCTATTCTTTCGATAGCTGGGTCAGATGCAAGATTCATAAATAGAACTGATCTATCTATTGCACCTGTTGATTTAAATTCATCAACGAAGAATTGAGCTTCTTCGAAAGTGATACCAATAGCTGCAAATACAACAGCGAATTTTGAATCAGAATTTAAAACTTTCGCTTGTCTTGCGATTTGTGCTGCAAGTTCAGCATGTGGAAGTCCTGATGCTGAAAATACTGGAAGCTTTTGTCCTCTAACTAGAGTATTAAGTCCATCTATTGCTGATATTCCTGTTTGAATGAATTCTGATGGATAATCTCTAGCCACTGGATTTATAGCTTCTCCGTTTATATCAAGTCTTTTTTCTGGTATTATCTTTGGACCATTATCTATTGGTCTTCCCATACCATCAAAGACTCTTCCAAGCATATCTTCTGAAACCCCAAGTTCAAGAGGTCTTCCTAAGAATTTTGCTTTAGTTCCTTTTAAGTTAATTCCTGAAGAACCTTCGAAGATCTGTACCATAGCTTTTGAACCATTAACTTCTAGTACCTTACCTCTTCTTTTTTCTCCATTTTGTAATTCTATTTCTACTAGTTCATCGTACTTAACACCTTCAACACCTTCAACAGCCATTAAAGGTCCTACTACTTCTGTAACTGTTCTATATTCCTTAGGCATCTAGAACCCCTCCTTCGCTGATTAATTTGTTCATATCAGATGTTAAATCAACTCCGATTTGATCAATCTTAGCCATATCTTCTTCAGATATATACTTAGCCCTAGCTATTCTGTCTCTTATTACGCTCATACCTAAAATCTTATCTAAGTATACTCCAGCTTCTAAAGCTCTATCAGCTTCATGCTTGAATTGAAGTATAAGTTTTAACATTTTATGTTGCTTTTCTAATGAAGTATATGTATCAACTTCATGGAAAGCATTTTGTTGAAGATAATCTTCTCTTATTGATTTTGCAACTTCAAGTTTTAATCTATCGCCTTCTGAAAGTGCATCTATACCAACAAGTCTTACGATTTCTTGTAAGTTAGCTTCTTCTTGTAATAAAGCCATAGCTTCTACTCTAAGTTCTGACCAGTCACCTGCTACTTCTTCATCCATCCATTTACCGATTCTATCTGCATATAATGAATATGAGTTTAACCAGTTAATTGATGGGAAGTGTCTTTGATATGCAAGTTGTGCATCTAGTCCCCAGAAAACTTTAACTATTCTTAAAGTTGATTGAGTAACTGGTTCTGAGATATCTCCTCCTGGAGGTGATACTGCACCGATTGCTGTAACTGCGCCTTCTCTTCCTTCTTTTCCAAGACAAACAACTTTACCAGCTCTTTCATAGTAATCTGCAAGTCTTGAGCCTAAGTATGCTGGGTAACCTTCGTCACCAGGCATTTCTTCAAGTCTACCTGACATTTCTCTTAAAGCTTCTGCCCATCTTGATGTAGAGTCAGCCATGATAGCTACTGAATATCCCATATCTCTGAAGTACTCAGCTATTGTAATTCCTGTATATATAGATGCTTCTCTAGCTGCAACTGGCATGTTTGATGTATTAGCTATAAGAACTGTTCTCTTCATTAAGCTTTCACCAGTCTTTGGATCCTTAAGTTCTGGGAACTCATTAAGAACGTCTGTCATTTCATTTCCACGCTCTCCACATCCAACGTAAACAACTATTTCTGCATCTCCCCATTTAGCTACTTGGTGTTGTACTACTGTCTTACCAGCTCCGAATGGTCCTGGTACTGCAGCTGCTCCACCTTTAACAACTGGGAAGAATGTATCTATAACTCTTTGACCTGTTGTAAGAGGTGCTACTGGGTTTAACTTATTTGCATAAGGTCTTCCCTTTCTTACTGGCCATTTTTGCATCATTTTAACTTCTTTGTCTCCATCTTTAGTTTCAACTATGCAAACTATATCTTCTACAGTGAAATTTCCACTCTTTATATCTTTTATTTTACCTGATACCTTGAAAGGAACCATTATTTTATGAACTACTACTGGTGTTTCTTGAACTGTTCCAATAACATCTCCAGCTTCAACTTCATCTCCTACTTTAACTGTAGGAACGAATTCCCAAACCTTTTCTCTATCTAATGATTTAACAGAAACCCCTTTAGTTAAGAAATTTGATCCTGCTGCTTTCATGAAAGCATCAAGAGGTCTTTGTATTCCATCAAACATTGATTCAATAAGTCCTGGTCCAAGTTCAACACTTAGTGGTTCTCCAGTTGTAACAACTGGGTCTCCAGGTCCTATTCCTGAAGTTTCTTCATATACCTGTATAGATGCCTTATCGTCTCTCATTTCAATGATTTCTCCGATAAGACCTTTTTCTCCAACTTTACATACGTCAAATATGTTAGCTTCATCCATTCCTTCAGCAACTACTAAAGGTCCTGAAACTTTAATTATTCTTCCGGTCTTCACCATACAAAACCTGCCTTCCTATAAGATATTAACGCCAACAGCTTTTTCTACATTATCGCTGATTCTTTGCATTCCTATATTTAATGATCCTTGATTACTTGGAATTAATATTACAGCTGGAAGTGTAGCTCTATTGTATCTTTCAATAGTTTCTTCTATTTCCTTTGCAACTTGTTCTGTTACAAATATAACTGCGTAATCTTGCATTGCTAATCTATCTACAGTTTTTCTAGCTTCATCAGCTTCTACAACTGGAAATACATCAATTCCTAAAGCTTTAAAAGCTAAAACTGAATCTTTATCTCCAACTACACCGATCTTCTTATACATAAATATCACGCAGCCTTTCTCTGATTACTTCCCCTGAAATATTATTGAGTTTACCAACCATTATAATTCTAATTACTTTGATTTCTGTTTCTTTTGCATAAACGTAAGCTAATATAGGTTCAACTCCAAAAGGAATGAACTTAGCTTCCTTCATCATATCCATAATATAATTATCAACTAACTTTTCTAAAAGGCTTGCTGAATCAGTTTTTGTGTAATCTTCAATACCAATTTTTATAACCTCATTATAATTAGTAAAAGCTAATTTATTAGATATGTTTTCTGGAGCATCATTTATTAAAGCTACTAACGTATCCTCATCTATTGCTCCTCCATTTATGATAACTTCTTGCAGAAAATCTCTATTCTTATTTTGCTTCTTAACTCTTAATAAAGTCTTTAAGTTTGTTAAATCAATTAAAGCACTAACATACTTATCAACGAATCTATCATCTAGTTCTCTAGCAATTTCTCTCATCTCTTCAAACATTGCATTATCTAAAATAATATCAATTTGTTGCGGGTCTTTTGTACCTTCAAAAACTTCCTTAGTCTTTTCTATACCATTTCTCATGGCAGAAGGTAAATCAGCCATATTATTATTATCAATATTATGCTTTAATAGTGAAAGATTAATTTTTCCAACAGGAATTAACATATCACTTAGATCTTTATTTAGGAATATTCCTTTTAAAAGCACTTTAATGTTATGATAGTCATATTTTATACTCATTAAATCTATTAAAGATTTTGATGGTGACGCATCATACATAAGTTCATATACTCTTTTAAGCTCTTTTGAAAGTACTTCTTCATAATCTTCAGCTCTTTTAACACCTGTCATTACATTGGCATACTCAGATTCTTGAAGCACTTTTAGTGCTTCATTTGCAGAATCTCCATCAATCATTCTATCGATTTTAGCTTTATCAAGGAGTCTTGTTTCTAGTACTCTAAGTCTTGGTATAACTTGAGTAAATTCCATTGAATCCATTTACTCTCCTCCTTAATTAAATAAAACATTTGCTACTTCAAATTCTAATTCATCTCTTGATGAGTTAACTAGGTCTTCGAAAGTATTGTTTATTTCTATGCCATCCTTTTCTAAGATAAATCCACCTTTGAAGTTTCTTACTTCATTACTTACAGTAAGTTCTCCCTTTTTACCTTTTGACTTTAATTCACTATTTATTTGAACAAGTAGTGTTCCGTCTAGTACTGATTTACCTTTTTCATTTAAAATAATTTTTTCATCCCCAGCTATATCTGAGCTTAATATCATATCTTTAATGAACTTTTTCATGTCATTATCAGACATTTTACATAATTCTTCTATACTTTGCTCAAAAACTGAATCTATTACAGATTGTTTCGCTGCAAGTTTTTCATTTCTTGCCTTAAGTTCTGCACTTGAAACAATTCTTTCATGTCTTGTTTTAGCTTCCATCTTTGCTTTTTCTACCATTACTTCTTCTTCTGATTTAGCAATAGCTTCCTTTTTAGCAATTATCTTAGCCTTTTCTTCATTTGCAGCCTTAAGAATACTGTCCTTTCTCTCTTCCGCATCTTTTAAGATTTTAGAAGTAAGATTATTTACGTTTGACATAACTTCACTTCCTCAATATTAAAACTTAAATACTAATAAAATTGAAACAACGAATCCTAATAATGCATAAGTTTCAACCATCGCTGCAAAGATAATACCTTTTGTAGTTTGTTCTGGTTTTTTAGCTAATATTTGAACACCAGCTGCAGCTGTCTTACCTTGAGCTATACCTGACCATAATCCTGCTATAGCAACTGGTAAACATGCAAGTAATAAGTATAAACCATTTTGGAATGTCATATCAGGTGTAACTTTTAAGAAAACTAATAACCCAATAACGAAACCATATAAACCTTGTGTACCTGGTAATAATTGAAGTACTAACGCCTTACCAAACTTTTCTGGTTGTTCTGTCATTAATGAAGCTGCTGATTGACCAACTAGTCCAACCCCTTTAGCAGAACCTATTCCTGATAAACCTACTGCTAATGCAACACCTAAAGTCGCAAATACAAATCCTCCATTTTGTGTAAAAAACTCTATCCAAGTATTCATTTTAAAATCCTCCTATTTACTGTAAAATTAAATTTCTTTTTTAATATCAATATATTTGTCTAATGTTTTAAATGGCTTAAATGGCTTTCCGCCACCTTCATAGAATTTTGAGAAGTACTCAACATATTCTAATCTACATGTGTGAACATATGCACCTAATAATGATAATCCTAAATTAAATAATTGTCCTAGGATAAATATTACTGGTCCAAATATGAAGAACGCTACACCTGGGAACATACCTATAATAAGGTTAAGTGCACCAGCTATTGATCCTCCTGCAAGTCCTAAAGCCATAAGTCTTGTATAAGAAACTAGGTCTCCGATATATCCTGTTATTCCATATAAAGAATATAATCCTTCTCCTAGTTTACCACCAACTGATTTCATATGTCTTCCTTGTGTAACAACTATTAGTACCATACCAATAATCATACACCACATACCTATTGTTTTTACAATACCATTTCCAGCAAATGATCCAAATCCAAATACACCTATTGAAACTAATGTAATAACCCATGATCCTACATCACAGAAAGCATCAAATGGTCTACCATTTCTTATAAGTACATAAGCTTTTATTCCTAGTCCAAAGAAGATTTGGATTACCCCAAATGCAACTGACATAATAAGAATTGTTGTTACATCTTTATTTGTATCTATAAGAGCTGGTAATGGAAGTAAATCTCCAAAGAAAGCCCCATATATAAATCCAAATAAAATTGTTGGGAAGCTTAAATAGAAGAAGAACTTAGCAAATTGTCTTTGTCCTTTATCTAACTTAAGTACCTTTAATGCAACTATTGAACCAATAAGTACTAGTAATCCATAACCAACATCTGCAACCATCATTCCAAAGAATATTAAGAAGAATGGTGTTAGAAGTGGTGTTGGGTCAATTTCATCGTATTTTGGCATACTATACATTTCAGTTATGTTTTCAAATGACTTGTTTAAATCATTGTTTTGTAATCTTATAGGAACATCATCTATCTCTTCGCTCTTTACATCTTCAAATCCAAGATAGTAATCTTCTCCTAGCGTATCCTTAACGATTTTCTTAAAGTCCTCGTTATCTGATATCGCTATCCATCCTTGAATTAAGCTTACTTTATCTGTTTTTAAGAAATGAGTTTTAACAGTCTTTCTTTGATAAACATTTGAATAATATTCAAACGCTAACTCTAAAGTTTTAGCCTCTTCTTCAAGTATTGATAATTCTTCTTTGATGAAGAATTTTTCTGATTCTATTTTCTCAATTCTGTCCATGCTTTCATGGATGATTCTTATTGGAGTATCTTTTTGTTCAGTTTTAAATCCACTAAATCCAAAACCTCTTAAAATATCCTCAACTTGATCCTTATTATCCTTATAAGCTAAAACTAATAAGAAAATATCATCACTATTTACTGATATTGTTTCTACATAATAATCAGATAAACTAGACATTAGTTCATTCTCATATTGTTTAGAAACACTTCCTAAGAAATAAGGTGTCTTAATACTCTTTAACTCCTCAAAAGATACGTCTAATCCTTCTAAAGGTTTTAGAGATTCTATAACCCCTTCTAGCTTAGTCTTTTCATTTTCTAGATTTGCAAGATGAACTTCCTTCTCTTTAAGCTTTTCATATAAATCTTGCCAGTTACTTTTATTAACTGATTCTTTTAATTCATTTAAAGTTAAAGTTCTTTTACCTTCACGCATTGCTTTTAATCCTGATTTTTGAGGTACGTAAGTCCTTAAAAAGTCTAGGGCAAATCTAGCTTTTGATAATTCTTCTTCACATTTTGCAAACTCTGAATCAATATTATCTTTAAATAACTCTTTTAATTCTTTGTTATCTTCAAGGTAGTCTTCGTTTTGAAGATTTATGAATTCTACTTCAGAAAATCCTTGCAACTTTTCTAAAAGAGCATCTTTCTTTGATTCAAAGGCAAGCAAAGTGAATTTATTCATCTTAACTATTGCCATGAATCTTCACAATCCTCTCAATCACTAATTTTACAGCATTATTTCTCTTATCTTCTTTCATGTCATAGATATCTTGGGCATCTTGCTTTCCCTTTAATAAAATAGGTTCAGCTTCTTTATTACCAGCTTCAACAGCATCATTCATTATACTATTGCACTTGTCTTTAGCTCCTCCTATAACTTTATTATAGTTCTCACTAGCCTCTATGGTAGCCTTTTGAACGATATCCTTTGCCTCTGCATTTGCAGCTTTAACCATTTCTTCTGCTTCAGCTTCTGCTTTTTTGATTTCTTTTATTGCTTCTAATGCCAAAATCTCACCACCTTTTCGCTTAAATGTGTAATAATATATGAATTAATACTTAATATAGTATTAATTACTTTTTAATTTATAATTCTAATTATACACTTTTTAAGGATAATTTCAATAAATTTCTTCACTTTTATACATTAAAATATTAATCAAGTGTGAATAATATAAATTGCTATTAAACATGTATACTTTTTCACGACTTTTTATTTACTTATTTGTCTAAAAATATAAAGTTTTTACTATTATTTAATAGTGCGTATTTATTTTCGTATACTACGCCTCCACTTTCTATAAACTTAAGTATATCAACACTAAATTTCTCTACACTATACTCTCTAAAGGAATACTCATCTCTCAAGGAATCCTTTATTTCTTTTTCTTCCTCTTTTGAAAGATCAGCCTTTATATAATCTGGAATTCCCCTTCTCTTATTATGTAATAAATACTCATATCTTATTACCTCTTTAAGTAGACCATTATCTTCCTTTAATATTTCTTCATTAAAATCTAAAAATAATTTATAATATTCATTATTTCCTATACTCCTATCAAAGTATCCTTTTTTATCATAAAACACAGCTAATTCATGAAAAAACTTAAAAGGTTCTGTAAACTTAGGGTAAAAATAGTTTAGTATATTATTGAACTTTTGGCTATTATAATATTTATCTACCATATGTTCAACTTTCTTTAAATCTATTAATTCAAAATAACTTATTTTATCTGTACTTAATATTTCATATGGAGGATATGGTGAATATTTCATATCATAGTTCTTACTTTCTTCTCTCATAGATGAACCTTTAAGTAACTTTAAAAATCCTAATTGAATTTCTTCTGGCTTAATTGAGTGGACGTCATTAAAGGACTTCTTGAAAGAATCATAATCCTCTCCTGGAAGTCCTGCAATTAGATCAAGGTGCTGTTTTATATTTCTTATAGATAATAACTCTACTACTTTTTCTTTTATATCACTAAAGTTAACAAATCTATTTATATTAGAAAGCACTTCATCATTTGTTGTTTGCACTCCAACCTCAAATTGGAATCTTCCTTCTGGGGTATTTCTTAAAAGTTCTATCTCTTCTTTTTTTAGAATATCTGCTGAAATCTCAAAATGGAATTGTGTCTCTGTATCACTCTCTATTAAGAATTTCCATATTTCCATAGAGAATTTATGATTACAGTTAAATGTTCTATCTACGAATTTGACTAATTTAACTTTTTTATCAATAAAATATTTAAGCTCCTTAAGCACTCTTTCAGTTTTATGGAATCTAACTCCATGAACAGTTGATGATAAACAATATTTACAATTAAATGGACATCCTCTTGAAGCTTCATAATATACAATTTTATTATCTAAGTCTTCATCTTCTTCATAAGGAAATACTAATTCATCCATAGACATAAGAGGTCTACTACCATTAAATTTAACCTCTCCACTTTCCTTATATACTAAGCCTCTAATTGTATTTATTTCTCTTTTACCTAATTTGTACTCTATAAATTCCCTGAAGGTTTTTTCGCCTTCACCTTCTATTATATAGTCTCCAACACTTTCTCTTAAGAAAACCATACTATCATATGATACCTCAGGACCTCCATAAAGTATTTCAATATTTTTGTCTACTCTCTTTATTAATTCTGAAAGTCTTTGTATCATCTCTACATTCCAGATATAAGTTGAGAGTGCTACTACATCAGGCTCTTCTTTGATTATTTCTTCTAAGATCCTCTCTTCTCTATCATTAATTGAAAATTCTCTTATTTTGCACTCACAAGGCATATCCTTTGTAAATGCTTTTAAGTATCTAACAGCTAGATTACTATGAATAAATTTTGAGTTTATAGCTGTAAGTAATATTTTCATATACGTCTTCCTCTCTAAAGTTATATTTTTATTCCTCTAATGAAATAAATATCTTCCCAAACTTTAGTTTCTTCTATTTTGAAAGTTTTTTCAAGGATTTTTTTTGTTTCTTCAAAACTTGAAGACGAAAATAGATTATTGTTTTTTATTCTGTACTCTCTTATATCTCCTTTTGGTAATAGTACCTTAAGTTTACTATCTACTAACTCTCCTATATTTTTATTTATATCCCATATATATATACTTCCATCTTTCTCTAAATAATCTGATATTTCATTAATTAGTTTCTCTCTTTTATTTATATTCCATAAGGAGTTTAAATTAAAGAAAAAAGTGCATGCATCATATTTACTATTCTGTAACATACTTTCCTCTTCTTTTTCAACATAATCTACTGCAATCTCACTTTTAGCTTCTTCCGAAATACTATTAATAATTCCTAAGCTTTCACAGGCGACATCTAATATGTTTCCTTCAATCTTAATATCTTCAAAATTTAAAACTAATGTTTTTCTCAAGGTTATCCTCCCCCTAAATATATTATATTTATATATTACCATTTATTTACATAAGCATAAAGAAAAAAGTGATTAGTATTGTAACCTAACTAATCACTCATTAATTTTTTATTTAAATTACTTTTTTCTTTTAATTTTACTAATTATTATAACAAGAGCTACTATCATTATTGTTAAAGAAAATATAGCAACTCCATAAGGTATACTTCCCCCTATTATATTTTCATTCTTTATTAATCTATATACGCAGCCTTTACCGCTATCCAAAAGAATACAGTCATTCTCCCTAAATACTATATCCTCTATTTTGCTATCCTCTTCAAGTTCCAATATTTTAGATAAAATCTTTTTATCATCTAATGAATAAATACTTTTTTCCTTATAATCATAAAAAATTATAGAATCTTTGTCTAATAATTTACCTTCTTTATCTACAGCTAATTTTCCTAATGAATTAACTGAGCTATGCTGGTAGCTAGGTGTTTGTCCTATTTTTTCTGGTGGATTTTTTATTAAAGGTTCTATTATTTTATCATTTGTAAATCTTGGAGATGTAATAGGATCCCCTCCGCTAAAATCTGGCCATCCATACCAAAGGCCTTCAGTTATCTTATATATATAATCTGTATCTCTAATTGCTCCCCGCTCTCCACTTTCTTCTATACCACCAACTGTAGCTAAAATTTCACCTCTACTATTTATATCATATCCTTTTATACTCTTTATTCCCGATGCAAATAGACTATACTTGCCAGTATTTATGTCAAATTCAATTATAGATGCAGTTCCTATCTCTTCCCCTGATATCTTTTCTCCGCTACTACTCTTTACTCCATAATCTTTAAAAGCTCCTGTATTTTCTTTTCCGTAATTAACTCCATTTAGCTCTAAATTTATAGGAGATATGTCCTTTTCTTCTCCTTCTTTTGCAACTCCTGCATTTGTCCTAGATCCTATAGAAATTAAAATTGAATTATTTTTAACTAATAAGTTCCTATACATATTCTCTCCATATGGTAATCCACTTTTTAAAATTTCACTTTCACCATTAGAATCTATAAGTATAAAATTTTCATTAGATAATAGATATATATTTCCATCTTTATATACCATATCTTGTATGTTTAAATCAGAGTCTTTATATACTTTATCTATTTTATTTTTTTTATTAATTTTTACAATTTCATTTTTTAAAGATATATAAACATCTGAACTTTCTCCAATTACTAGAGCTGTAGCACCCTCACACCCCTTAATCAATAAATTACTATCTATACCTTCTTTAATAATGTTAAGTCCATATCTATTTGAATAAGCATATATACCAAGGGATATACCAACTATAAAAATTGAGCAAATAAAAAATTTAAAGAATCTCTTCATATATTCCTCCATCTACTAACCTTATACTTGATTTATATTTTACTAATGCTTAGTAATATTCCTATTATTTTAATTTATAGTTTTTATTAAATAGATTGTATAATTTATACTTTTCTTGAATATGCTTTACTGTAGTTTAAAGGGGTGAACATTTATTTTGGCTAATGATAATTTTTTTAGAAATTCTTTCATACTAACAGCTTCTAATATAACTACAGGTTTATTAGGGTTTGCATTCTCCATATACTTATCGAAGATTTTAGGAGCAGAGGGCATTGGTCTTTATAATCTTATCATGCCTATTTATAATCTCTTCATTTGTCTTATGACAGCTGGAGTTGTAGCTGCTCTATCTAAGGTATCAGCAGTTTATTATGAGCGCAGGGAAACAAATAATCTTACTAAAACAATAAATACAGTTGCTCTTTTCAATATTATATGGGCTCTTTTAATAGGAGTTTTTGTATTTTCCCTTGCACCTTTGATTGGAAAATATGGAGTAAATGATGTTAGAACTATAAACGCAATTAAGGTTACTTGTCCAGCAATGGTATTTATTTCACTTAGTAATATTTTAAAGGGATATTTTTTAGGTGTATCTAAAATTAAAGTACCAGCTCTTGTGGATATATTTGAGAAAGGTATGAGAATAATAACTATTACGCTTTTAGTATATGCTTTTAGTACAGAAAACTTAACTACACTTGTAACTTTAGCATATGTCTCTTTAGCAATTGGAGAACTTCAAAGCTTAATATTATTGTTCTTTTATTACAGAAGATGTGTTTCTAAATTACCTAGATCAAGTGCTCCAGCAGATGGTAGAGCTCAACTACTTTTCAATGTTTTAGTTATATCACTTCCATTATGTATTAATGGTTTTCTTAATAATATTTTTTCTACTTTATCAACTTTAATTGTGCCAAGAAGGCTTATAGCCGCAGGATTTACCTATTCTGAGGCATTATCACTAATAGGTAAATATACAGGTATGGCAATTACGTTAATTGGTATACCTCTTATAGTTGTTGGGTCTATAAACTCTCTTCTTATACCTGACTTATCCCAATCTTTAAGTAGAGGTGATAATTACTTTGCATCTATACGAATACGGAAAGTTATGAAAATAGCTTTTTTACTTGGACTATCAACAACAGTAATTTGCTCCTTGATTCCATATGAACTAGGTAATTTATTTTATGGTAGAGATGATCTTGGTGGTTATATATTTATGGCATCATTATCAGCACCTATATTCTTTACCTCTTCAACTATGTTTGGAATCTTAAATGGATTAAATAAGCAAGGTATTATCGTTAGAAATTCTCTTATAATAGCATTTATTGATTTAATATGCTTATTTATATTTACATCTATTCCAAGTATAAATATTTACGGATATAGTCTAACTTTATTTATAACATCTTCAATATGTTTACTTATTAACTTATATGAAGTGAAGAAGGAGATTAATGTGGATATCTCTTTGATTAATGTGATAATTTTTATATTATTATCTATATTAACCTTCTTAGTTTTAAACATATTTATAAAGAAGTTCTTATTCCCACTTGGTACAGCTGAAATACTATTAGTTGTATTAATAACATTTCTTATTTTTATTTATTATTCAAAATTTGGAGAAACATAAAAAAGTGTAGGGAATCCCCTACACTTTCTACATTAATTTCTTTCTTATAAATCTTGGAAGCATTGTATATATTCTTGGTGATAGTGCTTCTATATCTAATTTTCTTATTCCACCCAAAGAAACCATTATATATAGATATACTAATCCACCTATTCCAACTAATAATATTGTATAAATTACTGTGTATAAATACATAACAATTTTTGAAGTTCCAATAAATCCACCTATAATTAATATAGGTTGTTTTAAAATAAGTATAACAATAGCCATACATACTGATGCAATTATTGGTTTAACACAATTCCTTATAAGTGGCACTTTGTATCTGATACTTCTTGTAAGTATCCTATGATTTATAATTACCGGTACAAAGAAACTTAAGAAGTTACCAACTAAAACACCTAATATATTTATTGATGGAATTCCAACTAAGATATAGTTTGCAATTATCTTAATTACAATACCTATTGCAAATGACATAATCATTGGATAGAACTGACTTATTCCTTGAAGTATTACACTCTGCACCTGAGCAATTGCTGTAAATACCAATATAAATGATCCATACTCCATAATATAGGCCCCTTTATCACTTTGATAAAGTAATGTATATATATCAGTATTTAAAACTGCAAGTCCTATAGCTGCTGGAACAGTTATTGCAAATGTAACTCTAAATGCAAAGTTTGCACTTCTTCTTATTGATTTTCTATCCTTTAAAGCCGATGCTCTTGAAACTGCTGGTAGTACTATTGTAGTAAGTGCAGTAACTATAATAAGTGGAACTCCTATTAAAACTTTATAGTTATATAAAAGTCCATAAAGTGAGTCTGATTGTGTTTGCGTGAATCCAGCATGTATTAACCTACGACTGACATTCATCATATCAACCATACCACCAAAATTTTGTATACCTGCACTTAGCGTTATTGGAAATCCATATCTAATTAATTTTCTTAGTATAGTTTTTGAAGTAATTCTCTTTCCTGTCTTTGGCGAATTATATGCTACTTCTTCAAATTTTTTCTTATCATATATATACACAAGATAAAATATGGCAACTATAGCTCCAAGAGAAGTACCAACAGTTCCTCCAGCAGCTCCCATTTGTATAGTTATATGATAAAGAAGAAATGCAAATAATAAACTTGTAAATACGTTTAGCAATTGTTCTAGCACTTGTGATACTGCTATTCCAGTCATTTCATTTTTCCCTTGGAAATAACCTCTATACGCTGATAATATAGCAGTTAGAAAAATACTTGGTGCTAAAAACATTATTGCAAAAGTAGAGTTTTCTATTTCGCCTACCTTAGCAATTGGATAAGCTAAAAGTAATAATATTATTGTAAGCGCTCCACCAATTAATCCATAAACTTTTCTTGAAATTTTTAAAGCCTTAACCGCATCTCTCTCATTCCCTAATGCCCTGAGTTCAGCTACAACCTTCGCTACTGCTGGTTGGCATCCCATGCTTGTTATTGCATAAACAAACATGAAAATGTCATAACTTCTCGAATACATCCCTACGCCTTCTACACCAATAATTCTATTTAATAACGGAACATAAAAAGCTGATAGGACTTTTGCAAATATTCCAGCAAGAGATAGTATCATAAACCCTTTAGTAGATGATGATTCTTCCCTCATTTTTAATCCCCTATCTATAATCTGATTTTAAATGTATCATGCTTAATTTTTTTGAATATAGGTGGCAATGCTACTGTTATAACTTTATTCTTCAAGTAATCAAGCTTTCCATCTACATTTTTAAAGTTTAGCTTATATGCATATAAAAATTGATAATCTAATCCATACTTATTTAAGAAATATGAATTTAACTTTTTATCCCCATATTTACTATCACCTATTATAGGATTTCCTATATGTGCAAGGTGTGCTCTAATTTGATGGCTTCTTCCTGTTATTAAATCAATTTCTATAAATGAGAAAGCTCCATCACTTTGAATAGTTTTAACTTCCATAGAAATTTCTTTTGAATCTTTTACTTTTTTATCGTATATTCTTGATATATTAGCTTCTTCGTTCTTTAATATGTACCCTGTATAAAGACCATCCTTTATTCTTCCTTTAATTAGAGCGTTGTAGTATTTTTTAATTCTACCTTCTCTAATTATTTCATTAAGTTCTCTTAAACCTTCAAAATTCTTACCAAAGACAACTATACCTGACGTATTTCTATCAAGTCTATTACATGGAGCTGGAGTAAATGTTACTTCCTTCTCTGGAAGATAATCACCCTTTTCATTTAAATATGATAAAACATAATCAGTAAGTGTAGGTATCTTCTTATTGCTGTCAGGATGTACTAACACTCCTGGCCACTTTTCAACAACAACCATATTGTTATCTTCGTAGGCTACTTTTAATCCACTTGGATCAACCTTTACAAAGTTCTCCTTCTTTTCTGTCATCTTTTGACTTTGTATATATCTAACTTCAACTACATCATTTACTTCTAATGTATATTTTTCCTTTTGTTTCTTTCCATTTACTCTTATATCACCTTTTCTTAAGGCCTTAAAAATTGCACTTAATGGAACATCTTTAAGCAATTTTCTTAAGAATTTATCTAATCTTTGTCCCGCTTCATTAGCACCTATTTCTATTCTCACTATATAATCACTCCTAATTAATAAAACTCTTTCGTGAATCTTTTTCTACATTGTTATAGATTAATATTTATTTACTCTATTGTCAAATAATTAAATGCTGCTTCACATTGAATTGCAACACCTAAAGGTATAGCATCCTCGTCTATATCAAATAAACTGCTATGTGCAGATCTGAAAGTTCCTTTACTTTGGTTTGCAGTTCCTAAAAAATAAAAAGCTGCATCTCTTTCCATTGCAAAGTATGCAAAGCTTTCAACTCCCATACTTGGAGCCTTTTGTTCTACTACATTTTCACTTCCAAGAATCTTTATAGCTGCATCTTTAACTATATCCACACACTCATCATTATTTATAAGGCATGGATAGCTCTCTTCAATTATTACTTCTGCGCTTCCTCTTCCTGTCTTAGCAATGCCTTCTGATACCTCACAAAGTCTTTCACAAACGAACTTTCTATCCTCTGGGGTCATAGTTCTTATAATCCCTGTAATTTCTGCTTCTCCTGGAATTATATTTTGAGCTGTTCCTGCATGAAAACTCCCAACTGTTATAACTGATGGATTAACAGGAGAGATTTCTCTACTTACTATAGTTTGTAATGTTGATACTATATTAGCCCCTATTACAATTGGATCTACTGTAGTGTTAGGTGATGCTCCATGACCACCACTTCCTATTACCTTAATTTTATAAGGATTTGAAGCCGCATTTACAACGCCCTTTTTTATTTTAATTTTTCCACATTCTAAATCTTCAGTAACGTGAAGACCAAATACCTTATCTACTCTTGGGTTTTCAAGTACACCTTCCTCTATCATTACACTTGCACCACCAGTTGTTTCTTCTGCTGGTTCAAATAATAATTTAACATTTCCACTGAATAAGTGTTTATTTTCATTTAATAATTTAGCTACTCCTAAAAGTATTGTAGTATGTGCATCATGTCCACAAGCATGCATTTTTCCCGGAACCTTTGAGCTATATTCACATACCTTCTTATCTTGTATTGGTAGCGCATCCATATCCCCTCTTAATGCTACAGTCTTAACTGCTCCCTCTTTTGTTCCTTTTATAAGTCCACATACTCCAGTTCCAGCAACTTCTCTATATTCTATACCTTCATTTTTTAAGAAGTCCTTTATTAATGTAGAAGTTCTAACTTCTTCAAATCCTACTTCTGGGTGCATGTGTATATCTCTTCTAATGGCTATTAAATCTTCTTTTATTTTATTTGCTTCATCTCTAAAATTAATCATTCATATTCCTCCTATATCTTCATAACTTATCTATACATTTCTCTTATTTACATCTTATTTTAAAATTCAACATATTAAGTATACCATCTTCTTAGTAATTTAGATGAAATTTATTTTAAATATTCACTTATCATTCTATGATCATTATTAAGTTTCGTTCTAAAAGAACTTTTATAGAAAAAGTTCTGCTTATTCCATCTTGAAATAATATCTTTACTCTATCACCTGAGCACTCATCTATAATTCCTGGTTCTCTTCTTCCATTATGATAAACAGTGGTTCCTCTTTTAAATTCATGTGAAATTTCTTCTTCACTTTTAAATTCCGTTTCTTTTATAAATCTAGATGTCTCTTTAAATTTACCCCCTTTTGTTTTTGGTGATGATATATATAAATTATCTATAGCTCGTGTTATACCAACATAGAATAATCTTCTTTCCTCTTCTATATTTTCTTCCCCAGCAGATACATGTGGAATTGTATCCTCATTACAGTTTACAAGGAATACATTTTTAAATTCCATTCCCTTAACTCTATGTATAGTACTTAAAAGAACTCTATCTTCATCTGTTTTATTTCTAGAGTTTTCAATTTCTTCTTTTACAGTATCTATGTGAGAGAAAAATTCAGGTATTGTCTTAAACCCGCTTGCTGATATTTTAAACTCTTCAAGTATTTCTTCTAAATCATCGATACTTTGATTGAATTTCTCACAGTAAGCTTTTAAATGATCTAAATACCCTAAATCACTTACTATAAATTGTATTGCACTGCTTAATGATAATTTAGATAAATAATGTATATCTTTTTTAAGGTCATCTAATTTCTTTATTTGAAATGGCGGAATATCTTTTTTTTCCATTAATATATCAAAAGGAGTTTTATGTTCTCTAAAGCCCCTTACATATTCTAAATTATTTTTGCTTACATATCTAAATGGCTTATTTATAATTTTTATAAATGCTCCTCTATCATAAGGATCTATTGATAACTTTAAATAGGTTAAAATATCTTTACATATAAAATGCTCAAAAAAATTATATTCTTTATCTAATAATGTAAATGGTATTCTCTTTCTAGTAAATACATCTATAAAAGTCATAGCTTCCATATTAGTTCTATAAAGAATTATATTATCTCTATAAGAATATCCTTCATTTTTTATAAGTGACTTTATATCATCTACAATCCCCTCTCCTTGTATCTTCTCATCATAAGGAGTAGAAACCTTTATAATACCACTCTCTTCTTTATTCGCTATTATTTCTTTCTTATTTCTTTCTTTGTTATATTCTATAACATTTTTAGCTCCATCTATTATATTATTTGAACTTCTATAATTTTTTGAAAGAAAGTATTTCTTACCACCCTTAAATATATCATTAAATATAACCATATATTCAGGCTTAGAACCTCTAAATGAGTATATGCACTGGTCTTCATCTCCAACTGCAAAAAGTGAATTCTCTTCATCTTCATTCATCATCTTTAAAAATTCGATTTGAAGCTCATCACAATCTTGAAACTCATCTACTAATATATATCTAAATAAACCTCTATATCCCTTTCTAAGTCCTTTATTTTCTTTTAATATTTCTAATACTTTTAAAGCTAAGTCATCAAAATCCCAAAGATTATTATCTTCTTTATATTGATTATAGATATTTAAACAATCTTCAAATATCTCTTTAGTTATAGACGGTTTAAAGTCTTCTAAACTTATTCTTGAATTTTTAAATAATGATATGTTATTTATTACTTCTTTTATTTTATCTTCATTTATATCATCAAAATATTTTTTCAAAACTGCTTCAACTAATCTATGTGCCTTATAAGATTCTATTATATTTATTTCATGCCCTTCTCTAAGTAACATTTTATAAAATAGGCCATGGAATGTACCAAAGAATGGTGAATAATTTGTTTTAAAAGCTTTTATATATCTATCTTTCATATTAAGTGCTGCCGCTTTTGTAAAAGTTATAACAATTATATTTTTATTATACACTTTAAGGTCATTTACAAGATGATTTATTCTATTTATTATAACTGTAGTTTTTCCAGAACCAGGAGCTGCAACAACTAATATATTTCTTTCTTTTGCATTAACTGCTTCTTTTTGAAATGAATCTAATTGCAATAAAATTCCCTCCTTCTTTCTTGATTATTGCCACATCTTATAGGGAATAACTATATTGTAATAATTCTATTTAAGTTGTACAATAGTTTTAAGTATTTTTTTAGAGGAGTTGACTTATGGACAATATAACAACTTTTAACGTTAAAGATGATAGAAATCTAACTATGTTAGTTGATTTCTATGAATTAACTATGGGAAATGGTTATTTTGAAAAGGATATCCAAGATAAAATTGCTTATTTTGATATGTATTTCAGAAGAGTACCAGATGGCGGCGGATATTGTATTATGGCTGGAGTAGAACAAATAGTACAATACTTAAGCTCATTAAAATTTACAGATGATGACATAGCTTACCTAAAATCTAAGAATATATTTTCTGAAGGCTTTTTAGAATACCTTAAGAGTTTCAAATTTACCTGTGATGTTTGGGCAGTACCTGAAGGAAATCCAGTATTCCCAAATCAACCTCTAGTTACTGTTAGAGGACCTGTTGTTCAAGCTCAATTTATTGAAACAATGATTCTATTAACTGTAAATCATCAAACTCTTATAGCTACAAAAGCAAATAGAATTTGTAGAGCTGCTGATGGAAGAACTGTTATGGAATTTGGATCAAGACGTGCTCAAGGATATGATGGTGCAATCTATGGAGCAAGAGCTGCTATGATTGGAGGTTGCCATGCAACTGCATGTACAATTGCAGATCAACGTTTCGATATTCCTGCAATTGGAACTATGGCTCATAGTTGGATTCAATTATTTGATACAGAATATGAAGCCTTTAAAACATGGGCAGAGGTTTATCCTGATAATTGTCTACTTTTAATTGACACATATAATGTTTTAAAATCTGGTTTACCTAATGCTATAAAAGTATTTGATGAAGTACTAAAACCACAAGGTAAAAGACCAACAGGTATAAGAATAGATTCAGGTGATATAACATATTTAACTAAGCAATGCAGAAAACTTTTAGATGAAGCAGGGTATAGTGATTGTAAAATAGTAGTTTCTAACTCCCTTGATGAACACATTATTAGAGATGTACTAAATCAAGGTGCTTGCATAGATTCATTTGGTGTGGGTGAAAGACTTATAACTGCAAAATCAGAACCAGTTTTTGGAGGCGTTTATAAATTAGTTGCTGTTGAAAAGGAAGGAAAGATAATTCCTAAAATAAAGATAAGTGAAAACAATGAGAAAATCACTAATCCTGGATTTAAAAAGACAGTAAGAATTTTTGACAAAACTACTCACAAAGCAATAGCAGATTTAATAATGCTTCATGATGAAGTTATAGACGAAAATCGTCCATTAACAATTTTCCATCCAATACATACTTGGAAAAAGAAAATAATTAAGAATTATTATTTAAAAGATTTAATGGTTAAAATATTTGATAAGGGAACTTTAGTATATGATTCCCCATCAGTTATGGATATTAGAGAATATGCTATTTTAGAAAGTGAAAAACTTTGGCCTGAAGTTTTAAGATTTGAAAATCCCCATAACTACTATGTTGATTTATCTGATAAGCTTTGGTCACTAAAACAAACTTTATTACATTCAACAACAAATTATTATTCATAGATAAATAATTGAATATTATAATGAAAATTTTTAGTATTTTAAGTTATAAAATAAAGCAACATTGATATTTTAATGTCAATGTTGCTTTATTACTTTTAATTACGTTTCAATATCTTAAATAAATTCATCCTCACCTTGGAACTCATTAGCATCTATTAAATCACTAAATTTTAAATTCGTTCCATCTAGATATTCTTTGAATATGCATTCCTCTTCCTTACCCAGATCTTGATTCATAGGACATTCAGTATTACAACCTATATTTTCCTCTTCTGATGACCAAAACGGACACTTTCTCATACTTCTCCCCACCTTGTAAACGAATCCACATTTTATACCACTTCATTATATAATATCATCAAAGAAAAATAAAGTCTTTTCTTACATTTTTTTAAAATTTTGTAAATAAAATAATAGCCACACGATTTCTCGTGTGGCTATTATTTTCTTATCTTAAGCATCCAGTATTTTTTCCCACTGAAATATCAATTATTTCATTTTGGAATGCTTTTAATAAGGCTTTTTCAAGAACTTTTTGTTGATCAAAATTCTCTATATTTTTGCATATAGCAAATACCTTATTAGTCTCACCATTTATATTTCTATATGTAAGAGTAACATTCGGTTTATCATATTCTACATTTAATATTTTAATACCCCATGATATTTGTGCAAAATCATTATCGATATTTAACTTAGTTAACTCTTTTAATTTCTCTTTTTCTTCTGTAGGATCATTTACTATTAATAATTCATCTCCAACTTTATATTTAGCCATAACACTTCCTCCTTTTAATTCTCTTTTCAGTAATATCTTAGCACTTTAAAATATTACTTTCAACTAATTATTACCTTTAAACAATAAATTAACTTCTTATTAAATAATTTAAAAAATAAAAAAAAGATAGAACAGATTTAACTGTTCTATATAAAATGAAATGAACACGGAATTTGTTAATCAATTAACAACTTTGTTTATATTTTAACATTGTTTTCTTTATATAGCAAGGAAAATTTTTTAAAATTGTTAGAAAATTTAATTAATATCTATTATCTACAAATTATAGTAATTTATTAACAATCGTTGACTTTATATATTTAAAAAGATATAATATGATTATTATCAAGTTAAGGAGTGTATAGGTATGGATAATATTACTGCTATTTTCAAAGAAAAAAAGCTTAAATTAACACCTCAAAGACTTGCTGTTTATAAATATTTGATGAGTACAAAAGAGCATCCATCAGCCGAAGTTATATATAAAGCTATTCAAACTGACTTCCCTACAATGAGCTTAGCTACTGTTTATAAAGCATTAAAAACTTTAGTTGAAGTTGGTTTAATACAAGAATTAAACGTTGGTGAAGGAAACTTTAGATATGATGGAAATATAGACTCACATCCACATATACAATGTATAAATTGTGGAAGAGTTGATGATTTATTAAATCTTTCTTTTGATCACTTAAATTCAGAGGTAGAAAAAAACTCAGAATATAAGATTTTATCTAATCAAACTTATTTTTACGGTCTTTGTAAGGATTGTCAATAAAATTTTATTAAAAGCAAATCTATTATAGATTTGCTTTTATTTTTTATTTTCCTAATACTCTATCCCATTCCTTCCCATCATATTGCCCACTAAGAATTTTTTTACATTCTTTATCTATTTTCTTAATATTCTCATTTGATATTATATTAATATAAAACATATTTATTTCATTGGCTACCCTGATTCCATTACCCATCTTCCTTTGTACACCTTTTAAATTACTATCCGCTTCTCTATTTCCTGTAACACAATTTTTTTTACTTAATTCTCTAAAAGGATTTGATTCAATAAGGAATCTAAAAAAATCATCTACAGAATCCGTCTTTAAGCTACCAATAACCGAGCATAATGTAGCATCCATCCCAACAGTGGTGCTTATATTTTTATTTTCTATAGGCATCTTATCTATTAAACCTATTCCCTTTTTATTTGTTATATCTTCTGATGATAATGTTGTTGTTAAAAGGACTGGTATTTTCCCTTCATTAAATTCCTTAATAACAGCTTCATCACTTTCAATAAACATATCTTCCCTTATTACATTCTTATTATATAAATCATGCAATATATCAAAAATCTTTTGACCATTTTCTATATAATTAATCTTTTCTGAAAGATTACTTGCTTTATCTACCTTATACAAGTCATAAGATATTGTATCATTAGCAACTAAACAACTCAAGAGAACTTCTTTACTATATTGACTCTTTATATAAGTAGGTATTTTTATATTCTTCTCTCTTAACTTAGTTAATATTTCTATATAACTATTTTCTTGTATTTCTATTTCCTTACTTTTTAAGGCCTCTTCATTATATATAAGATCTATTGAATATGGAGTAATTCCAATACCATAATATTTTTCTTCATCCATTCCATATAAATTATTTATGGGGAAAAATTTTTCTTTTATTTTCTTTTCCTTAAATAAATAACTTAAATCTCTTAAATAATTTTTATTTTTATAATCAATAAAATTATATCTATCTAATAGTACTAAGGAAGAATCCTTTTTTTCATTTATATTTTTTTCTATTTCTTCAATATCATTTACAGGAATAATATTAATTTTAGTTCCCTTCTCCTCTTCATATTTCTTTATTAAATCAGTTATACAATTTATTGATTTTACATTTTGAGCATTATAGTACAGATTTACGCTATCCACCTCTTCATTTTTTTTATTACCACAAGCTGTTAATAATGAACTTAAACATAGTAAAATCAGCATTAAGCTTAATTTTTTTTTCAAATTTTACACCTCCTTTATTATAGTTTGCCTAGTTAATCATTAAATTATATATATTTCATATACTTTATTGAGGAGGTTTATACCATGAAAAATAAAATTACTAAAAACTCTATTATATTAATTTTTATTTCTTTAATTATTATAATCTTATCTATAATGTATATAATCTATATTATGGATAAGCCAGTAATACAAGTAAATTCTCCTATTATTATAGATAGTGATGCAAATATTGATTTAACTGGAGATGGAATATCTGAAAATATAAAAATATTAGAATCTAATAATCATAGTGACATTCAAATAACTACTCTTAAAGAGACTATTTTATTAAGCTCATTAATTTCGGACAAGCATTTATCAGATTATAGTAATTCTTATAATATGAATGTTTTTATATTAAACATATCAAGGGATAATAAACCTGAAATATTAATTCAAGGATATAAAAAAGATCTACCTATAGCATACTTATTCGCATATGAATCAGATAAGTTCGTATTAAAACTTTCTTCAAATGATTCAATTGTAGGTTTAATAGATTCAAATATGAATAGAACACCACAAATACAATTTTTTGATAAATCTAACCCAAAATCATCTTTTAAAAATTTCATGCTTATAAATAATAATTTTGTAGATATAAGTAAAAACTCAGAAATAGTAACTGACTATGATAAAATTTTAAAATTTATTAATTTAGTTACACTAGATTATGAGGTTACAGACTATCCTGATATATTCTATAAATATATTGATAACTCTATTCTGTCAAAGATATGGCAACTTAATAAAGATGAATTTACGTATTCTTTTAAGAATTCATTCTTCTATGATAATAAAGTTGATAATAATGGTTTAATTGAAAATATTAGATGGAATATAGTATTTGAAAGAATTAACAAAATATCATCTAAAAAAAATGAAATATTCTTTGAATTAGATTTCTCTAGAGAGAATGGCACAAGTTTCAATATATCTAATATTGAAATAAAATAAAAGGCCGCTAATTGCGGCCTAAAAGGGGGATGGGGGGGGGAGCTATATTAAATTTATAATTCAATATAGCCTGTAGGAGAATACTTTCTCCGGTACAATTATATTATTAACCCTATCCCATATTTTTATACAAATTTTTAATCTAAATCTCCTTTTTTATATAATCCTATTATTTTATCAACGAATTCCACTCTTTCACTAGATACAGAATTTCTTAGTGCAAGTAGCATATCCATATTAGGATCCCCCGTATTATACTTATTTTTATTTCTAGCTCTGTTATTGTTTCCATTGTTATTTCTATTGTTATTACCATTATTGTTATTGCCATTAAAATTATTCATTCTAGTAAGTTGATTTAATATAGCCATAGGATTCATATTACCTAGTGGTCCCATTTGTCCCATCCCATTATTCATATCATTACCATTGTTCATTCCATTTCCGTTATTCATATCATTACCATTGTTCATTCCATTTCCGTTATTCATGGTATTGCCATTGTTCATTCCATTTCCATTGTTCATATTCATTGCAATATTATTTAATATTTCCATAGGATTCATTCCATTTCCATTATTATTGCCATTATTATCTCCATTACTATTCATTGAATTTAAAGGTGGAAATGAACTCAAATCTATTCCTTCCTTTTCCATAGATGACATTATGTTCTTTAATTTATCCTGATCTATATTCCCCAGCATATTCATAAGTTGATTTGGATCTATTCCAAATGGATTATTCGCTAAATTATTAAATAGAGATTGCTGATTCTCATATGAATCATTTTTACTTTTATGTCTCTTTTTTGCCATTTCAACCCCTCCCAAAGGACTGTTCTAGTTATATTGTATGTAATAATGTGCATATTTGTTATTATTTTTGCGCATTTTTTTGGAGGGCTAAAAGCCCTCCAACAATCACCAATTATATACAATTGATTAATTTGTTTATATTAGAATCTTCCGCTGCCGCCGCAGCCACATAATAATACTATTATTATTATTATCCACCAGATTCCAAATCCGCCGAATCCGCCGCATCCATTATTACAGCCATCATCTCCGCATCCACATCTATTATTTCCAAATCCGCCGCAGAAGATTAATAAAATTATTATCCACCACCAGCCGCCAAATCCGCCATCACAGCCGCAGCCTCCATATCCACCACCATATCCACCATAAGGTGCAGGTGCTTGAGCATAAGGTGAAACTACAACAGTTCTATCGCAACAACATTTTTTGTGTGACATATTAAATTCCTCCTATATCTTTCTCTTTTAATTTAATTAACAATTTCCAAATCCACATCCGTTATTTCCACAGCCACATCCGTTATTTCCGAAGCCACCGCAGAATATTAGTAAAATTATTATTAACCACCAGATGCCTCCACCACCAAAGCCACATCCGCCATCAAAGCCACCGTAGCCATATCCTGGAGCTGAAGCTGGATAATTGCCATATCCACCTAGTCCATCCATACATTCTGGTACATAGACTGTTTGTTTACATTTCTTAAATTTAGGTTTTTCGCAACAACAACAACAACAGCAATCATTATATCCCATATCATATCCTCCGTATCCGCCGCTATTTCTGCCTCTTCCGCAGCAGCAGCATAATATTATAATTAATAAAAACCAAGAATTGTTTCCACATCCGCCGAAGCCACCGAATCCGCAGTTTCCACCACATCCACAGTCACAATTGTTATTATCGAATCCAAAATCACAATCATTGAAGTTGCAATCATCATTGAAATTGCAATCATCATTGAAGTCGCAATCATCGAAATTACAATCATCATTGAAGTTGCAATCATCGAAATCACAACTATTATTGCGATCGCATCTTTCATCGAAATCATGATCTTTTCTTTCGAAATCACAATCGTCGTCGCACTCGGAACAATCATTGAATCCATTTAGGATATCATTAATTTCCATATGCTTCTTCCTGACCTCCTTAAATTTGATTTTATTTAGTTTTTATACTATATACTATTCTTCCCTAAATAATTTGACACTAAATTTTGAAATTAGTCTAAAGTTCTACAAAAGAAAATAAGGTTCTAGTAAAAGTTTATATAACTTTTACTAGAACCTTATATTAATATGATTTTATTCAGTATCTTGTGCTAAATCTCCAAAAAGATTGTCAATTAGCTGTTCGCTACCTTTTTTATTTAATGATGAGAAGAAATAAAGTTTATCTTCTTTTGTAAGCTTTAATGTTTCTCTTATTATCTTTTCACTTTTTCTTAAGCTATTATTTGATAATTTATCACTCTTTGTTGCAACTACTGTTACATCATATCCATAGTGTTTTATCCATTCATGCATCATTACATCATCTGCAGTTGGTTTATGTCTTGAGTCAACTAGAAGAACAACTCTCTTTAACTCTTCTCTTCCATTTAAGTATCTTTCAATAGTTTGACCCCAGCTTGCTTTTTCAGTTTTTGATACTTTTGCATATCCGTATCCTGGTAAATCAACAAGATAGAAATCATTATTGATTAAAAAGAAATTTATAAGCCTTGTTTTTCCTGGTGTCTGACTCACTTTTGCTAATTTTTTTCTATTTGTAAGAGCATTTATTATTGAACTCTTACCAACATTTGATCTTCCAACAAATGCTATTTCCACTCTATCATCAGTTGGATACTGTTCTTTTTTAACTGCTGATATAATAAATTCTGATTGCTTTATCCTCATAGGTATCATCTCCAATTACTGCATTATTGCATTATTTAATACCGTATCAATTTGTTCTGCCACTATTATCTTTAAGCCTTTTTTAATTGAAGCTGGTATCTTATCTACATCTTTTTCATTATCCTTTGGAATAATTATAGTATCAATTCCAGCTCTAACAGCTGCAAGTGACTTTTCCTTAAGCCCTCCGATTGGTAATACTCTTCCTGTTAGAGTTACTTCTCCAGTCATAGCAACATTATGCTTAACCTTTTTATTTGATAAGGCTGATACTAATGCTGTAACCATAGTAACTCCTGCTGAAGGACCGTCTTTTGGAACAGCTCCTTCTGGAACATGTATATGGATATCCTTATTTTTATAAAAATCTAAATCAATTCCATACTTAGAAGCATTAGCTCTTACATAGGTAAATGCGGCCTTTGCAGATTCTTGCATTACATCTCCGAGCTGTCCTGTTAATTGGAGCTTACCGCTACCTTCCATAACCATTGCTTCTACAGGTAATGTATCTCCACCATAAGCAGTCCATGCCATTCCAGTAACCACTCCTATTTTATCTTCTTTATCTACTCTATCATAGCTAAATGCCTTTTTACCTAATAGACTTTCCACTTTTTTAGAATTTATACTCATACTATCTTTATTCTTTTTAAGCATTTCGGTTATAGATTTTCTAATTAATGAAGCTATAACTCTAGTTAAGCTTCTTACTCCTGATTCAAGAGTATAGCCTTCAATAACCTCTCTAATTGAAGAATCACTTATTTTTATCTTATCGTCTTCAATATTGTGTTCTTTTAAAGCCTTAGGTATTAAATATCTTTTAGCTATTTGGAACTTTTCTTCATAAGTATAACCTGATACCTCTATAACTTCCATTCTGTCAAGTAATGGTCTAGGTATTGTATCCAAACTATTTGCTGTAGCTATAAAGAACACATTAGATAAATCCATTGGAAGTTCTAGATAGTTATCTCTAAAATTAAAATTCTGCTCACTATCTAATACTTCAAGTAATGCATCTGATGGATCACCTTTGTAATTTGAACTGATTTTATCAATTTCATCAAATAATATAAGAGGATTATTTGTCTTAGTTTCTTTCAATGCGTAGGCTATTCTACCTGGTATTGCTCCAACGTAAGTCTTTCTATGTCCTCTTATTTCTGATTCATCTTTCATACCACCTAAAGCTATTCTAGAGTACTTTCTATTCATAGCTTCAGCTATTGACTTTGCAATAGATGTCTTACCAACTCCTGGTGGTCCAACTAAACAAAGTATTGGGCCCTTCATGCTCTTACTCATTTGCTTTACCGCTAAATATTCTATAATTCTTTCTTTAACATCATCTAAACCATAATGTTCTTTTTGAAGAACTTCTTCTGCACTTTTTATATTTATAGTATCTTCACTACTCTTATTCCAAGGCATGTCCACTATCCAGTCTAAATATGTCTTTATAACAGCTTCTTCAGAACTTGATGCTCCAGCTCCTCTTAATCTATTAAGCTCATATTCTGCTTTTTCCTTAACTTCTCCTTGAAGATTCGCTTCTTTAATTCTCTCTTCATACTTAGTTATTTCACGCTTTGATTCATCATCTTCCCCAAGCTCTTCTTGTATAACCTTTAGTTGCTCTCTTAAGAAATATTCCTTTTGACTTTTATCAGTCTTCTCTTTAACTCTATCTGCTATTTTCTTTTGAATCTTTATAATTTGAATCTCTTCTTCAATCATTTCTAGAAGTCTTTCAAGTCTCTTCTTTAAATCTATTGTTTCTAATAATTCTTGTCTATAATCTTCTCTTGTAACAGCCACAGAACTTACCATATCTATAAACTCGTGTATTTTATCATCAAGTTCTACAGCCTTAATAATATCTTTTGAACTCTCTCCTGTGAGCTTCATAAACTTTATAAATGTTTCCTTTAAAGATTTTATGTAAGCTTCTATTTCAATATTATCTATTTTTTCTTCTTTAATTCTCTCTAATTCAACTTCTAAATAAACCTTCTTTGCCTGATATTTTTTTATTTTAGCTCTTTCTTTACCTTCAACTAAAACTCTTATTACATCATCAGGTAATTTAATTATCTGTTTTATATCACATATCGTTCCAAATTTACTTATATCGCTTTTTTTTGGATCATCTATCTCTACACTTTTTTGTGGCGCTAAAAAAATCTTTTCTCCATTTTGCATTGCAGCCTCTATAGCTGCTTTTGATTTTTCTCTTCCAACATCAAAATGAGTAACCATATTCGGGAAAATAGTTATCCCTCTTAGAGGAATTAAAGGAAGAATATTTTCGTTTGTCATACCTGTCTTCCTCCAATCTTCATCATTATTTTTATTAGACCTAATAAGTATACCATAACCATAACTTTTTTCAATAATTGTAATCCTATAAATAAAAAAACACTCTTTATTAGAGAGTGTTTTCTATTTATGCTGTTTCCATATCTTCTTTATTCTTTGATGATTTATCAACAAGCATAGGTCTTACTTCACCTTCTGGTAACCTATGAACCTCAGGTTTTTCACCTTTTTTGATGGTATCTTCCGTTATAACTACTTTTGTAATTCTTTCATCTGAAGGAATTTCAAACATTATATCCATCATCATTTCTTCTATTATAGCTCTTAACCCTCTAGCACCTGTGCTTCTACTAATAGCTTCTTCAGCTATTGTATCTAATGCTTTATCTGTAAATTCAAGATTTACATTATCAAGTTCAAATAGCTTCTTATATTGCTTTACTAGAGCATTTTTAGGTTCACATAGTATTTTAACCAAAGCTTTCTTATCTAGAGATTCCAAAGTTACTAATATAGGTAATCTTCCAACAAATTCAGGTATTAAGCCAAACTTTAAAAGATCTCCTGGCATAATCTCTTTGAATACTACTCCTAAATCTTTTTCTTGCTTTGATTGAATTTCTGCTCCAAAACCAATTGAACTTTTTCTTGTTCTCTTTTCAATTATTTTATCTATTCCATCAAAAGCTCCACCACAAATAAATAATATATTTGAAGTATTTATTTGTAATAATTCTTGATGAGGATGTTTTCTTCCACCTTGTGGTGGTACTGAAGCAGTTGTTCCTTCTAATATTTTAAGAAGTGCTTGTTGAACACCTTCTCCTGAAACATCTCTTGTAATTGATGGATTTTCTGACTTTCTTGCAATCTTATCTATCTCATCTATATAAATAATACCTTTTTCTGCTTTTTCTATATCAAAATCAGCATTTTGTATTAATTTTAATAAGATGTTTTCTACATCTTCTCCAACATATCCAGCTTCTGTTAATGTCGTTGCATCTGCAATTGCAAATGGAACATTAAGAACTTTAGCTAATGTTTGAGCAAGTAATGTTTTACCTGAACCTGTTGGTCCAAGTAGTAATATATTACTCTTTTGTAATTCTATATCATCATTTGAGACTTTCTTAGTATTTATTCTCTTATAATGATTGTATACTGCAACAGCTAATGATTTTTTAGCTCCTTCTTGACCTATTACATATGAATCAAGATATTCTTTAATTTCTTGTGGTTTAGGTAAATCTTGAGAAACTACATCACTAGTTTCTTCAAATTCATCTTCTATAATTTCTGAGCATAATTCGATACATTCATCACATATATAGACTCCCGGACCAGCTATTAATCTTTTAACTTGATCTTGATTCTTGCCACAGAAAGAACATTTTAACTGTTTCTTTTCTTCGTATTTAGCCATATTTTCACCTCGCTAAGGACAAATCCTAATTATTATGCATTTTCGATTTCATTCTTAGTAATAACTTTATCAACTAATCCATATTCCATAGCTTCGTCTGCTTCTAAGAAGTAATCTCTTTCAACATCAACTTTTATTTTATCTAAAGGTTGATTTGTGTTTTCACTTAGTATTTGATTTAATTTATCTTTTATTCTTAAAATTCTCTTTGCATGTATATCAAAATCAGTTGCTTGACCTTGGAATCCACCTAAAGGTTGGTGTATCATAATCTCAGCATTTGGAAGAGCATATCTCTTTCCCTTTGCTCCTGATGAAAGTAAGAAAGATCCCATTGATGCAGCTAATCCAATACATATAGTACAAACGTCTGGTTTGATATATTGCATTGTATCATATATAGCCATACCAGCTGTAATTGATCCTCCTGGACTATTTATATAAATATATATATCCTTATCTGGATCTTCACTTTCTAAGAATAAAAGTTGAGCAACTACTAAATTTGAAGTCGCATCATTTATTTCACCATTAATCATTATTATTCTATCTTTTAATAATCTAGAGAAGATATCATAACTTCTTTCTCCTCTATTTGTTTGTTCAACAACCATTGGAACTAAGCTCATTACTGTTCCCTCCTTTTTAATGTAACTTTAAATAAAATTATACCTCAAGATTTATCTTTTGTTAATCTTTTTATTTGAAATAATTGCCAGAAAAACATTTTCTGGCAATTATCTAATCGTTACATCTATTAACTTTTAATATATCAATTATTTACAGTTATCTTCTAATAACTTAATTGTCTTTCCAACAACGATATCTTTTTCAATCATGTGCTTTTGAGTTTGAACTAGCATTTCAGCCATTTTTTCGAATTCATCTCCAGCATACATCTTAGCTATTTCAGTAGCTTTTTCTTTAATTTCTTCTTCAGTAGCTTCGATTTTTTCAGCCTTTGCTATAGCTTCTAATACTAAGTCAGCCTTAACTTTCTTATCAGCATTTTCTTTCATGTATGATCTCATTTTTTCTTCTGTGTTTCCAGTAAATTGCATGTATTGTTCTAA
Organism: Clostridium sardiniense; assembly: GCF_019753795.1. Taxonomy (NCBI): domain Bacteria; kingdom Bacillati; phylum Bacillota; class Clostridia; order Eubacteriales; family Clostridiaceae; genus Clostridium; species Clostridium sardiniense. Next base: position 44,947 of record NZ_JAIKTU010000005.1, read on the forward strand.
TGATAATCCTTGTTGGCTTAATCTTGCTTCAAGGTCTTTAACCATGTTATCAATTTCTTTTTCAACCATTACTGCTGGAATGTCCATTTTTGAATTTTCAATAACTGCTGTTATTAATTCATCTTCAAATTCTCTTTCAAATGAAGATTTCTTAGTTTCTTCTATTTTACCAGTTATATCAGCTTTTAATTCAGCTAATGTATCAAATTCTGATACTTCTTTAGCAAATTCATCATCTAAAGCTGGCATTTCTTTAACTTTTATTTCTTTAACTTTAACTTCAAAAGTAGCTTCTTTTCCATTTAAGTCTTCTTTTCCGTAATTTTCTGGGAATTTAACTTTAACTTCTTTTTCTTCATCAGTGCTTAATCCTATTAATTGATCTTCAAAGTTATCAATAAATGATCCTGAACCGATTTCTAATGAATAATCATGTCCTTCTCCACCTTCAAAAGCAACTCCGTCGATGAATCCTTTGAAATCTATAACAGCGATGTCGCCTTTTTCAATTGATCCTTCTTCCTTAGTTTCTACTCTTGCGTTTTGAGATTGCATGTTCTTTAATTGACCTTCAACTTCAGCATCTTCTACTTTAACTTCTTTTCTCTTAACTGATAATCCCTTGTATTCTCCAAGTTCAATTTCTGGATATACAGTAACTTCTGCTGTATAAACTAAATCTTTTCCTTCTCCAACTTCTAATACATCTATGCTTGGGAAATCAACTGGCTTTAAGTTGTTTTCTTCAACTAATGTTGGGTATGTTTCACTTACTACTGTGTTTATAGCATCTTCAAATAACACTTCTATACCGTAGTGCTTTTTAACCATTGCCATTGGTACTTTACCTTTTCTGAACCCAGGTATATTAAAATTCTTCTTATTTTTGTTGTAAGCTTTATTTAAAGCAGCAGTGAATTTTTCTGCCTCTACTCTCACTTCAAATTTAACAACATTAGCTTCTATCTTTTCCATTTTAGCTTCCATTTTTGTTCTTCCTCCTAAAATAGTTCTTTATTCTCGTTTATTAACTACGTTATTATAACATAGATTTCTACACATTTTCAAATGCTTTGTGTTATATAGCAAATTTGGTATATCTTACTTTACAATACTTCCCTTATTATTAATTATATATTCATTTTTATCTACCTTAACTTCTATCCCTTTTTTAGGAACAACTTTACCTATAGTAATATCTTTACCAGATATACTTCTTACTAACGTATTATTTTTACTCTTTATATTGTATATCCATAAATATTCCTTATTAGCTGCTGTCCCAAAGTATGGTAAATTACTTCCATAAGCTATATTATCATCATCTATGAACTTAGCTTGATCATGCCAGACATAATCCTTGTCCTTTTTGATTATAGTATCTTTAGGAAATTTACCTCCCTTTGTAGATACATATTCTTTTCTTGTTATATCTGTAACTTTTCCATCTATATCTATTAGTTTAATATTTTGATCTTTATCTAATATTAGTAACAATTGTTTATTAGGTGATATATCATAGCTAGCCCCTTCTATTTTTTCCATGCCAACGAATTCTTTCTTGTCATCAACTATTTTATATTCACATTTAGCTACAATGTCTCCATCAAGCTTCGCTTCTATATAAGTCTTCTTTGGAGGTTCCGGCTTAACTTCCGGTTCCTTAACTTCTGGCACTTTAGATTCTTCTACTGGTTTTTTTATGTCTGGATTATCACTATCAACCCATGCTTGTAATTTATTTCTTACATTAGAAAAATCCATATTTTCTATTTTAAATTTATATATAAGCAATCCAGCAATAATTGCTACCAAGCCAACTATTATTATAATTCTAAGCCTTCTTCGCTTCATCTTCTTTTCATAATCTTTACTAAAAATACTTGGTTTAGCCAAAATATTTACCTCCTAAATTTACTAATAATAAATATAGTATACAATATTTATTTAATTAAAATAATAACTTTTTCTTATATTTTAATTACTTTTTTACTTTAGCCTTGCTTTTACAACGACAATTGCACACTTTAATTCCTAAAGATTTCTTCTCATCATCTGTAAGTTTAGCCACATTATCTGAATACTCTTCATATTCTGGAGCATCTTTTAAAAAAGTCTTCTTTTCTAGTCTTAACATAACTACTCTCCTTTATTAAATTATTAACACTATGTGTGGTATTTTATCCTAACAAAAATTTGTAATTTTCTAAATTATATTTTAGCACAAATCCGATAATATAATACTCTTTATATAAATATTTTTATTTTTCTCCTTTTTTCAACATTTTTAAACATTCTTTTAACTATTGATTAACAAAGAGTAAATTAATCCTTTACCTATTGGAATTTATTTTAAATTTTAGTATAATTACATTAACGGATAAATAAAAATTAATTAAAGCCCATACCACTCTATTAGCAAACGCTATAGAGTTTAAATAAACCCCACAAAATGTTCATTTATTCCCTTTCTTAAATGAACATAACCCTTTAACCTGTGCTATTTTAGTGCAGGTTTTTTATTTTATATAATAATATAACCGCTAAAAACTTAAGCGGTTATATTATTACAAGTATCTCATAGGATCTGTATGATTACCATTAATTCTTATTTCAAAATGCAAATGTGCCCCTGTACTCATCCCAGTACTTCCAACTTTAGCTATAACTTGTCCACCAGAAACCTTCTGTCCAGCAGAAACTAAAAGTTCACTTGAATGTGCATATAAAGTTTGCTTCCCATTCCCATGATCTATTATTACAGTCTTTCCATACCCACTCATCCATCCAGCTGTAACAACTGTTCCACTTTTTGATGCTTTTATAGGTGCTCCATGAGATGCTCCATAATCTACCCCTGTATGGAAGCCATTAGCACCTGTTACTGGATGCACTCTTGGCCCATAAGAACTAGTTATTGGTCCTACTGTAGGAACCATGAATCCACTTTCATTTGGCTTATTATTATTACTTAAATCAGAATTACTATTATTGTTATTATTACTCCCGCTATTATTATTATTTATTTCATTAAATATCTTGTTTATTTCATTTTGAAGTTCCGCATTGTAACTTAATAGATCCTCAATTTTGCTTTTCACGTTCTTCTCTTCTGATGATAATTTATTTATTTTAATCTCTTTTTCATGTTCTAAACTTTTCAGCTTATTAACCTCTGCTTCATGCTTGTCCTTCTCCACTTTAGACTTTTGCTTCAATTCTTCTTGCTCTTTTTTTGCATTTTGCACTTTAATCTTCTTATTATTAAGGGTTTCCTTTTTTTCTTCTAATTCTTTATGTAGTTCTTTTATTTCTTTTAGAAGCTCATTATCTGTCTTTATTATCTTATTTACATTAAATATATTTGAAAATAACTCTCCAATACTTTTACTTGAAAAAATCATATATAAATATTGAGATTGAAAATTTGCTTTATAATAACTTCTAAGTCTATTTTCTAATAATTCTTCTGTATTTTTAGCTTCTTCTTCGTTTTGTACTATTTCTTTCTCATTTGTAGATATTTCTGTGTTGATTTTATCTACTTCCTTATTCAATCTCTGTACTTCATTTTCGTATTTTTTCAGTGTATTTTCTGACTTTGTAAGCTGAAGGCTTTTCTCTTCTATCTCCTTCATAAGGGAATCAAGTTCGCTTTCCTGTTCTTTTTTCTTTTCTTTTATATTATTCTTTTCTTTTTCTAAATCACTAATTTTTTCTTTATTACTCTCAATCTTTTCTTTATTAGAATTATTAGCCGCATATACATTAAAATTATCAATTGGAGTTAATACAGTTACCATAGTTATAATTATCGTCAGTGATATTACCTTCTTTTTCATGCCCCATTCCCCTTTCATTTATAACGAAAAGTTCTCTACATCATCGACAGTCCACTTATTATTCTTATATATAAGCTTAGTTAAGAACTTCTTGCTATTTTCTTTTCTTCCTAATCCAAACAATACTTTGCTAGTATCATACTTTACCTCACAAACTATAGTTGCTTTATACTCTCCATTTTTATATTGAAAATTACTCTTTTCTTTATCAATATCTAAAGATTTCATTTCATAATTATTTTTTAGTATGAAATACTGCTTCTCTATAACTGAATATATCTTATCTCTTGCTTCGTTCGTCGCTCCTTCTATAGCCTCCTTATCTTCACTATTTAAAGCTTCAAATACACTTTTATAAAAAGTATTTAAAGATGTATTTATTTCATTCCACAGTGCATCATTCTCTATATCTAGTTTTAAAGATATATTTGGTGTTTGAAGCACTTCACTTTCTTTTCCCTTTACAAGCCCCCAAGGAAATTCCTTCTGAATTGAAAGCTTTATACTACCATCAGTTGGCATTGGTCCTATATTTCTAAAATCTTCACACTTTATCCCACTATCCTTACCATTTATAAATACATTAGCATCTCCAAATTTACTATCTACAGTTACCATAATCCCGTCTAGCTTAAGCTCTACAGTCTCATCCTTCATTAAGGATATGTCTTCTTCTTTTTTGATTTTCCCATATTCATTAGCTATTGATCCACTAATCTTATATTTACCTGGTATAAGGTTATTTAATGTATCTCCTGAATTTACTTTTTCTTTTTCGTTTAAATATATATTGGCATCTTTAAAGTTACTTACAATTTTAAGATTAAAAGTCTTTAAATTTACATAATAATTATCACCAAATATACCTTTTTCATTTACTAATTCAAAAATAGCCTTTTTATTATCTTCCTTTAGTCCATCAATTACACTATTAACCTGTGAATCTTGTCCTTTATAATAAGCTATTAATGTGATTAGATCCTTCTTCTTTAGTTTTTTATCATTAACTCTTATAACATCTTGAAGTTTAGATGCACTTCCATCCTCAAGACCTATCTCTAATTTTTTAAGGAGTTGCTCTTTTGTAGTTCTAATATTTCCTACAAAATATCCAGATAACAAAAATATTACAATACCAATTAAAATAATTATCTTGAGATTCTTTTTAAGAAATTCTCTATAAGTATCTTTGTTTAATTTTCTTATTTCATCACTTTTATTAACTAAGATATCCTTTGTTTTCTTAATAAATCTATCTAATTTTTCTTTAATCGCCATTTTTCACCTCAACCTTTAAATATATAATAATAAATTATTTGCCATAAAATCAATATTTTATTAACCTAATTCTTTATTTTTTTAATCATTTATTGTTAAACTTAATATTTTAGTAATAATTTAGGGCGTTATATAAACATTTTCGTCTATATAACGCCCTATTTTCACTATTCTAAAATATCTATAATCCACTTTCCGCAATCAACACATTTATATACTCTTATAACAAATAAATCTAATGTTTCTTTACTTAATACATTTTCAAACTTTTCTTTTTCTTCTTTTGTTATAAACTCGTCTTCTCCATTTATATATCCATGAATTTCAATATAATAATTATCTTTACTTACTTTACAGCATTCATTAATTTCAACACAGCTAATTCTTTCATAATCTAATTGATTCGCTAAATCTTGTATTATAGGAATTATATCTTCATACTCTTCAATTTCATCTAAGAAATCTTCTTCATAAAATGACATATCTTTTATTTTAAATAACTCTTTCATAATCATTCCTCCATATATAGGTTATTATCCTTATAATTTATAATACTATGCTATAATATAAAAAAGCAATTTATTATTTTGATGGAGGTTATTTATGATTTTCGATTGTCATATGCATACAGAGTTTTCTTCAGATAGTAAAATGAAGATAGAAGATGTAATAGAAAAAGGTAACCAATTAAATATAGGCACTATAATAACAGAACATATGGATTATAATTATCCTAAAAAAGATTTATTTAAAGTTGATTGTAGTGAATTTTTTAATAGATATTCTAAATACAGAAGCGATAATTTATTACTAGGTATAGAAATTGGACTTTCACATACTATAGTTGATAAAAATAATATCATATCTAATTCATATCCTTTTGATTTTATTTTAGGTTCAATACATTCAATAAATGATATTGATATCTTCATAAATTCAAAAAATACCACTTTATCAAAACAAGAATATTTATCTGAGTATTTTGAAGAGATAATAAAAGACATAAGTGAATTTGATAATTTTGATTCACTATCTCACATTGATTATCCTTGCAGATATTTAAAATATGCTGATAATGAAATATATTTATCTGAGTTCTCAGATTATCTTGATAAAATATTTAGTATACTACTAAAAAAGGGCAAGGTCATAGAAGTAAATACTAGACGTCTTGGTGATGAAAAGGCAATTGAATCACTTATACCTATTTATAAAAGATATAAGGACCTAGGTGGGAAATACGTAACTATTGGATCTGATGCTCATTCTAAAGAAGGCATAGGATTACATATTGATGCTGCAAAATATATCATAAAAGAGGCTGACCTTACTCCTGTATATTTTAAAGAAAGAAAAATGCATATTATCAATATATAAAAATAAAGCTAAGATAATCTCTTAGCTTTATTTTTATATATTTTTCTAAATTCTTTCTTTGTTAATAAAAACTCTTCCAAATCATTCAAAAATTGAAATAACATTGCTCTATTTTCAAACTCTTCTCTAGTTTTTGGAAGAGGCATATCCTTATAACTTGCTCTCAATTTAGTTAATTCATAAAGAAGTTCTATACAATCATTATCAGCATATATATTAGTTGCTATATTTTCTGTAAAAGTAGCCATTATTAATGTTTGATCATAGGTTATTGAAAATCTTGAAAAATGTGAAGTCATTCTCTTTATTGCATCTAGCTGCTTCACTCTCATTTCTATATAATCTATGTAATAAAGCTCATCTTTAAATAAATAATTATTATTTATTTGATAAGCTAGTGCTCTAGTCTCTTCTATAACCTTCTCTACCTCAATAAGTCTTTTTCTTTCATTTACTGGAACAGCTTTTGTAATTAAGCTCTTTGACATATCAAAAATTATATTTCTATACTGATTCTCAATAAACTCCTTATTTATATTAAATTTATCATCAAGAGATGGCATATATAGATTGAATAATGATGCTATACCTATACCTATAAAAGTTAGAGCCTCTTCATTAACTATCCAACTCAAGTTTATATCACTACTAACTAAAAGGTGAGTTGATAAAACGGCTCCAACCACCATTCCTTCTTCTAATTTGAACCTCTTAGTTATAGGAATAAATATAAGTAAGAAAAGTCCAAATACTAAAGAGTTATTTCCAAGTAATACATATAGTAAATATGATAATAATACAGCTATAGTAGCTGCTATTACTCTTCTTCCACCAACTAATAATGCTTCCTTTTTTGTGTCTTGTATACTAAGTATTGCAATTATTCCAGCAGTTACTCCAAATTTTAAACCAAATCCTTCCGCTATAAATATTGCAATAGTTGCAGACACTGCCATTTTAAATGTATTTCTTTTTAAAAATTCCATGTTTATCACCTTAAATTACTTTCCTTAAGTATATAATAATAAATTTTACTGACTTTTTCTATTTAAATATTATTTAACAATCTTTCTTATATTTTAATATAATTTTTTAACCTATAAATCGATTACTTATTATTAGTTTGATTCTATTATTACTATATAAATCACTAATCCTAAGTTTATGTATAAGTTATTTATAGTATGGTCCATGTAATAATTGATAAAACATTTAATAAAATTCAAAAAATTGGGGAGGATTTATTTATGAGAGAAAAATATGTAATCGCTTATTTAAGAGATTCAGGCCTTAAAGATATTACAAAGAAAGATGCACTAAAACTTACTCATATAAATATTATACTGATGCAACTGAAATGAATAAGGCACATAATTATTTAGATTATGTCCAACTTATGACTTATGATTTAAGAGATGGCTTTCAAATTTTAACTGGTCACCATACTAATTTATATAATTCAACTGGAGATATCTTTAGAATATCCACTGATTCATCAGTTAAATTATTTATTGAATCTGGTGTTCCTAAGGAAAAGTTAGTAATAGGTTCAGCCTTCTATGCAAGAGCTTGGAGATATGTTCCAAACTTTAATAACGGATTATTCCAAATGGCAAAAACAGTTGGTCTCTTTGGTGGAAATTACGATGTGTTAAAGAGTAATTTTATAAACAAAAATGGATTTAAAAGATATTGGGATAACGAAGCAAAAGCACCTTACCTATTTAATGGATGTGATTTTTTATCCTATGATGATGAAGAATCTTTAGAGCATAAATGTAATTACCTAAAGAGGAATAACCTATTAGGAATGATGTTTTGGCATTATTCTGCTGATAGTACAGGAACACTCCTTAACAAGATTTATGAGGAACTTATAAAAATATAAGACTTATCTATAAATATAGATAAGTCTTATATTTTTTTTATCTTATTCTAATGAATTCTTTACTTTTTTGAAAGCATAATCAAGAAGAGAGTCAAGATTATTATTATTCTTTCCTCCACCTTGAGCTAATATTTTACTTCCGCCTCCTCTTCCATCAATTAAACTAATTGAATCCTTAAGAAGATTGTTCATTTCTGCATTTTTTATATCCTTTGATGCTGCAAATATTAAGTTCACTCTATCCTCATTTTTTACTGCCATTAAAGCTATTACTTTCCCCATTTCAGTAAGCTTACTTGCAAGCTTACTTACATATTTAACATCTTCATTATCATATATTTCTCTAATCACTGATACATCAGATACCTTATCAGCATTTTCTATAAGTTCTTTACTCTTATATTCTGATATTTCTATTGTAAGTTCCTTATTCTTGCTATTTGCAGTTTTTAATTCATTATTCAAGTTATTTATACTATTTATAGCTTCATCTTCGCTACAGCTTAAGAATCTACATATTTTCCTTGAAAATTCATCCTTTTTAAAGCTATCATTAATAGCTCTATTGCCAGCTAAATACTCTATTCTAGTATTCCCTTTATGCTTTTCATATCTTCCAAGCTTTATAGATTGAAGTTCTATAGTTCTACTTGGATGAACACCACAACAAGCATTTATATCTAAATCTTCTATTTTTACAATTCTTATTTTTTCATTTGTCTTCGGAAGATCACGTCTAAGTCCCATCTTCTTAAGTTCTCTTTTTTCTGGAAATAAAAATTCTACATTTAAATTTTCATTTATAACTTTATTTGCATACTTTTCAGCTTCTCTTATTTGTTCTTCTGTAATTTCCCCTACTATATCTATAGTACTTATTTCTTTTCCTAGGTGTATACCTGCAGTATTATGATTAAATAATTTAAAGAAGCATCCTGAAAGTGTATGTTGTGCTAAATGCTGTTGCATATAATCAAATCTTCTTTCCCAATCTATATTACACTTTACTTTATGTATTTTTATAGGCTTTCTAGATACAACATGATATACCTTTCCAGCTTCTTCATATACATCTAAAACTTCATGTTCTCCTATGAATCCTAAATCACAAGGCTGACCTCCCCCACCTGGGAAGAATGCAGTTTTATCTAGAATTACATGAAATCTATCATCTTTTTCAATTATCTCCTCTATCTCTGCTGTAAATTCTTTTATGTATTGATCTATATAATATAACTTTTCCAAATTATACACGTCCTTTCATAATTACTACCCTTAGTATATCATTTATACAATTTAAATTTAACATTCAAGTTTAAACGTAAATATTAAAATGGCTATACTAAATATTATTAGTATAGCCATTCATTTTATATTAAATATTAATCTTAAAACTTACCATAATGAACTTTTTCATGATTTAACTTTGAATCATCATAAGCAGTTTTTTCTTCATCTTTATATCCTATAGTCAATATAGTTAATACTCCATAACTTTCTGGTAACCCTAAGACATTTCTTACAGCTTCTTCTGAATCTCCGTTTTCGCTTTGTCTATTTCTTATTTGTATCCAGCATGATCCCAGACCTAATTTCTGAACTTCTAATTGAATTAATGTTGATGCTATTGAAGCATCTTCAATCCATACATTACTTCCTTCTGTATCTGCAACAACTATAATTGCAAGTGGTGCAGTCTTTAATCCAAGTGTTCCTTTAGCTTTACACTCTTCTAATTTTAGTAATGTTTCTTTGTCATCAACTAATATAAACTCAACTGGTTTCTTATTCATTGATGATGGTGCAAGTAGCGCAGCTTTAAGTATTTTATCTATCTTTTCTTTTTCGATTTTTTGTTCTTTATACTTTCTTATACTTCTTCTTTCTCTTAGTATTTCTAACATTGAAATCATCCTTTCAGATTATATTTTTATTATTATATCACCTAATTACTAGATAAAATACTTTATTTAATATAATTAACTAGTTAGTTTAATTTTATATTTTTTTGAAACTTTTTGGTATAGTATAAAGACTAATATATGAAACATCGATGTTATTAATTATGGAGGACAACTTATGATTGAAACTATAAGAATTAAAAATCTAATTTCAAACCCTGAACTCACCTCGGAAGAATTAATTATAAAAAAGGCTATAAAAGGTGATAAACTTTCTTATGAAAAATTAATTAAAAATAATAAAGAATACTTATACAAGCTTGCCTTTTTGTATGTAAAAAATGAGCAAGATGCATTAGATATACTTCAAGAAACTGTATATAAAGGCTTCTTAAACATAAAGAAATTAAAAAATATTCAATTTTTTAATACATGGATATCAAGAATATTAATTAATACCTCAATAGATTTTATTAAAAAAAGAGAAAGAACCACCACTTTAATTACCGATAATTCAGTTTATATTGAAAGTAATATATCTAAAATTGAATCAAATATTGATTTGTACAATGCAATTGATTTATTAAAACCTAAATATAAAACAGTTATAATCTTGAAATATTTTGAAGATATGAAAATAGATGAAATATCAGAAGTTCTAGATATACCTCAAAATACAGTAAAAACCTATTTAAAGAGAGGTCGTGAATTACTATCTAGAATTTTAAAGGAGGATTATTTAAATGAATAATCAATTTGATAATATTAAATTACCAAATAATATAGATGAAGTTATACAACTAGGCATCGAGAAAGCTTGTACTACTAAAAAGAGTAAAATTAAAAAATTCAAATTTAAAGTAGCTTCTTTTCTATTAATTAGTACTACTGCAATTACTATATTAGGTATAAAAAATCCAGCTTTTGCATCAAACATACCACTTATTGGCGGCATATTTGAAAAACTTCAAGATAAGATTAATTTCTCAGGAAATTATAAGGATTATTCTAGCAATATTAATGAAATATCTCATAGTAACGGTACTTCTGTAACTATATCTGAAGCTCTTTGTGATGGTGAATCTCTTTATATAACATATAAAATCGAAAGTAAAAAACCATTTAAATACACGACTTCTGATGAAAGTTTAATAAATTATATAGACAATTCTAATATTGGAATTAAAGAAAATGAATTGATGCAAATTTTAGAGGAGGGTACAATTAAAACTAACTTTTCTAACATTGAAATCCCAACTGCTACATCTGGTATACAAGGTAATTATTTAGATAAAAATACATTCATAGGTGCTGCAAAATATGATATTTCAAAGTTAAATACAACAATACCAAAAGATTTTAAATTAAATATAAATCTTAAAGCTTTAAGTATCCCTTCAACCCTTTATGAACCAGCTAAGGATATTGTTGTTAATAAAGATCAAGTATTAAGGGGAAATTGGAAGTTTAATATACCTATATCTACTGACAATTCACTAGTAAAAATAATAAATATAAATAAGAGAAATAACTATGGTTCTAGTTTGGATAGTCTTTCAATCACTCCGTTTGAAATTAAGTTACAAGGCAAAACTGAAAAGATCCCACCTACAAAAGCTGGCGAAAAAATCCATCAATATGGAATAAATATCAAAGATGATAAATATTCTCTTGTATCATCAAGTTCACAAACCTTCAAGGATGGTACCTATTCAGTTATTTTAGAAAGAAAAAATATTAATTCAAAATCTTTAACATTATCTTTATTTGAAGAAATATTAGGTGCTCCAGATGAAAATGGAAATATAAGCATAATAGATGAAAAAACTTTATTCACCGCTAAAGTTAACATTAATTAATATAAAATATCTTTTATAGACATTTCTATTTAACTATACTTTTAAATTTAACATAATAAAGATTTATACAATATAGACTTTCAAATAATCTATTTCATTAAAAATCACGTGTATCTTCACAAGGAAAATCACGTGATTTTTATATTTTTATCTAAGTTATATATCTAAATTTAATAATTGTTTAACTTTAACTATCTACTCTATATTAATAAAATTAAACTTCTACACTACAAAAAAGGCAGCAGCTATAATTATATATACAGCTAATAATTGTACTCCTTCAAGCCAATTTGATTCACCATCACTTGCAACTTTATTTGCAATTATGACTGAAACAATTAAAGCAACAAGCTCAAAAACATTAAATACAATACTCATCGGAGTGAACAAAAGACTTAAAAAAATTAGAACTGGTGCAACAAATAAAATTATTTGGAGACTTGATCCAAGTGCTATTTCTACGGCAACATCCATTTTATTTTTAAGTGCCATAACAACAGCAGTACTATGCTCTGCTGCATTTCCAATTATCGGTATTAAAATTATACCTACAAAGAATTCACTTAATCCAAGTGATTGTGTCATAGGTTCCACTGCCCCAACTAAAAGTTCACTTTCAATTGCAATTAAAACTGTTGCTACAGCAAGAACTAATATAGATTTTTTAAGTGACCATTTAGCTATTTCTCCATTCTCTTCATGTTCTACTTCATATATATCCTTATGAGTAAAGAATGAAAATACTAAACTTAATATGTAAATTGCAAACATTATAACAGCAACTATGATACTTAATCCTTCATATTTTGTATTTAATAGCTCTGGACTAACTGTATGTGTAAATATAGCTGGTATACTTAATCCTATAACTGAAAATAAAAGCATACTTGAACTTATATCTATAACTTTCTTATTAAATTTTTGAGTCTTAAATTTAAGTCCTCCAACTAACATACTTGCACCTAGAACTAACAGTGTGTTTCCTATTACTGACCCTGCTATTGATGCTTTAACCACATCAAACAAACCACTCTTTAATGCAAAGAACGATATTATAAGCTCAGTTGCATTCCCAAAAGTAGCATTTAAAAATCCACCAAGTTTTGGTCCTGTATAAAATGATATTTCCTCTGTAGCCTCCCCCATAAGTCCAGCAAGCGGAATTATAGCAAGTGCTGCTAATATAAATAATATTGTAGGTGATAAATGCATAAACTCACCAATTATACTTATAGGTATAAATATTAATAAGTACTTCAAAAATTTCATGTTAATACCTCTTTCTTCTTTAGTATATTCTATTTTTTATTATTTTTTTTATTATTATACAATATAATTGTTAAATATATATAAATAGCTTAACTCTCGTATTTACTACGTTTCCCATAATACTTTTAAAATTTATTAACTTAAAAATCTATGTTTCAATGGTATTTAATGCAATTTTTTTAAAATTAATGTTGACACTAAGATTTTATGGAGATATAATGAGTTCAAGCAGTCAAACAAAGCACTGCTAAATAAATTAATAACTAAAGACAATGAAGAGAACAAGTAGGAATACCTAAGCTTAACAGAAAGTTGCCGGGTGATGAGAGGCGCTAAGACATTTATTTTGAATACATCTCGGAGTCATGCATTGAACTCTATTTATTAGATATTAGGTGTTATCGGTTAAGTATCGTTAAAAACTTTTAATGAGGTTATATACTAATTAAAGTATATAATAAATTAAGGTGGTACCACGTGAGTAATCTCGTCCTTATTATGGATGGGGTTTTTTTGTTATATAAAAAGATTTTATACTCACACATTTGAGGCAAAAAAAAACTATATCAAATTAATATTTATAACAATGTATCTAATGTTATAACTTCACTACTTCAATCGTCCAAAAAAGAAGTATAATTAAAAGTTATTAAGCAAATAGTACTTAGTGTCATAAATAAAAATTCGTATAGCAAATAAAAGAGCCCACAAAACTGCATAGTTATTGCTCTTCTACAATATCATTATTTCACACATATATTATATTGTTTTATTTAAAGAAGGTCAATAATTAATGCAAAAAAAATAAAAAATACATTAATTATTGGAGGTTTTAGTAATGGAAAGAAATGTTTTAGATATCCTAAAAGAACGTGGATACATTAAACAGTTTACTCATGAAGAGGAAACAAGAGAATTATTAGGAAAAGAGAAAATTACTTTCTACATTGGATTTGACCCAACAGCTGATAGCTTACATGTTGGTCACTTTATCGCAATGATGTTCATGGCTCACATGCAAAGAGCTGGACATAGACCAATTGTATTAATTGGTGGTGGTACTGTTACTATCGGAGATCCAAGCGGAAAAACTGATATGAGAAAAATGTTAACTGATGAACAAATTCATCATAACGTTGAATCAATAAAGAAACAAATGGAAAGATTTATAGATTTCTCAGATGATAAAGCAATATTAGTAAATAACGCTGATTGGCTTAGAGGATTAAACTACATTGATTTCTTAAGAGAAGTTGGTGGACACTTCACAGTTAATAAGATGTTAGCAGCTGATGCTTTCAAGAAAAGATTTGCTCTTGATAGAGGTTTATCATTCTTAGAATTTAACTACATGTTAATGCAAGCTTACGATTTCTTAGTATTAAATGAAAAGTTCGGTTGTAAAATGGAGCTTGGTGGAGACGACCAATGGTCAAATATGATTGCGGGTGTTGACTTATTAAGAAAGAAAAAAGGCGAAAGCGTATACGCTATGACTTGTAGCTTACTTACTAATAGCGAAGGTGAAAAAATGGGTAAAACTGTTGGAGGAGCTTTATGGCTTGATCCTGAAAGAGTTTCACCATTTGAATTCTTCCAATACTGGAGAAATATAGCTGATGCTGATGTTGAAAAGTGCTTAAAACTTTTAACATTCTTACCAATAGATGAAATAAATGAATTATGTGCTCTTGAAGGCGCAGCAATTAACGAAGCTAAGAAAACTTTAGCTTTCGAAGTTACTAAATTAGTTCATGGTGAAGAGAATGCTCAAAAAGCTTTAGTTGCTTCACAAGCTTTATTCGAAGGTGGCGTTGATTTAGAACACGTTCCAACTATCGAAATAACTGAAACTCATTTAGGTAATAACTTATTAGATGTATTGGTTGAATTTGATGTATTCCCATCAAAATCAGAAGCTAAGAGATTCGTAGCTCAAGGCGGATTAGCAATAAATGATGAAAAAGTTTCTGATATTGCAAAAACTTTAGAAAAAGAACACTTCGAAGAAGGCTTTGCAATGATTAAAAAAGGTAAAAAAGGTTTTACTAAAATAATAGTTAAATAGTGATTTATTAAGTAATAATTTATTTAGGGGATAAATTATTCTGTAATAGATACTATAACAAATAATAATGTTTTAAACGGAAATAGCTAAACAATAATGCTAAAATAATTTTAAAATAAAGATTCGGAAAATTTTAATTTAGTTAATGCTTAATAAATTAAAATAAAAATTTAAATATACACACTGTTCATAAAAGATAATTTAAAATAGATAAATAAATTTTAAAATAATGCTTAAAATAATGTTTAAATAAGTCACTCATTTATAATCAAATAGATAAATAATGCTTAAAAGGGTATCGATGTAATGCTTTGTCGATACCCTTTTATTTTTCATGTTAATAATATATTAATCTTCTCGGCTTCATCAACACTATGTCTATTATAAATGTATAATTATAATGTGTATTAAAATATAACACTGGAGTTGATAAAATTGAATATGACAATAATAAATCAAGTTATAATACTATTTTTAATTATGCTTGTTGGAGTATATGCTAGGAAAAAGAACATAATTTCTGAGGAAAGTAATGAATCTCTTTCTAAGTTTTTATTAAATATAGCACTTCCCTTTTTGATCCTTTCTTCATTTGATTATAATATATCAAAAGAGGAAATATTTAATGCAGAACTTATATTTTTATATTCTACAGTTATACATCTTTTCTTAATCTTTATAACAAAGATATTATGTATTAAGTTTGACAAAGATACTTCAATTGTATCTAGATGTGCTCTTATATTTTCAAATGCAGGCTTTATGGGCTACCCTTTAATGGCTGGTTTATATGGGAAAATTGGAGTATTTTATACAGCAATTTACGGAATTCCTTATAATATAATTCTTTTTACTTACGGAACTATATTATTTAGTAAAACTAATTTAAAGAATAACTATAAAGATGCTTTAAAAAAGATAATTTTAAACCCAGGTATTATAGCGATATTTTTAGGTATAATTCTGCTTATAACTAAATTTAAATTACCTGACCCAATATCCGAGACAATATCATTAATCGGTAACACTACTACTCCACTTGCCATGATTATAGTTGGGGCTATGCTTGGCAATTTAAAACTTAAAGAAATATTCAAAGGAAAAATTATATATTACATAAGTTTTATAAAACTTATATTAATACCTGTAATGGTATTTCTTTTAATAAGCCTTTTTAATGCAAATCATTTTTTAAAAAATATTTGTGTACTACTAGAAGCTACGCCTGCCGCAGTTGTATGTTCTGCATTTGCAGCACAATATAATATACAGAAAGATCTGGCGGCTAAATTAGTCTTTGTAACTACTCTATTTTCAATTATAACTATTCCTATAATTATGAGTATCTTTTAATTATAATTATACTTACTTATATAAAAATAAGGCAACATTATATCAATTATAATGTTGCCTTATTATTTTGTCATTCTTTTACTATATCAAAATAAAAAAAGTAGCAAAGTAATAAACCTTGCTACTTTAATATAATATACTATCTTACATCATAGATTTTATCTAATTTCTTTTGAATAGCTGTGTGAATCTTGTCCATATATTCATTGAATACTTCTTTATCATTTATAAATGGTGAAAGTACACAAGCTCTTAGGATAGTAACCTTTTCTTCTTTATCCCATTCTTTTTCAGTTATTCCACATCTTTTAACAAAGTTAAGTGGGCTATTTCCGTAGTCTGGTACAGCGAAATCAGTATGTGATGTAATGAAGTCATTATTGTATAATCCTCCATCAACATATGAAGCTTCATCATAGAAATCATGATTTAACTTATTCATTTTAGCTAAATCTGTATTTCCTTCTTCATTAAATACAAAGTCTACCATGTTGAAATCTGGTCTTGTTAAATTGTGCATCTTTATAGTTTTATCTCCAACCTTAAATTCTTTTCCTTCAAGGTAAGTATAGAAATTATATGCACCTTCAATACCTGCTCCTATAAGTTTTCCGTATCCTGTAATATTTAATGGTAATATTCTATGTGCAGTCCAAACTGATGCTGCAGTAGCTCCTGCTTTTGATCCTTCAAGCATGAATGCTCCAAGTAATGCAGGAATATCCATTCCTTTTTCAAATACGTAAGTTGCAAAGTATGAAATTGAATCTCTCATTCTCTTATCTTTTATTACTATACCACCAGCTGAATATGGTACATATCCCATTTTATGTGGATCGATTGTTACTGAATCAGCTTCACTTATAGCTTTAAATGCTTCATAAGTATCATCTGAAGGCCATTCAGTTTCTTTATTTAAGAATACTCCATGTTCTAAATATTTTTCTTTTAATTCATCCTTAGCTATGAAATTATAATCTTCATCTAAGAATATTGATCTTGCATATCCACCGTATGCAGCATCAACGTGTACATAGAAATGTATTCCTTCTTTAGCTAACTTATCTCTTACAGCTATGATTTTGTGTATATCATCAACTGCTCCTTCTTCTGTTGAACCAACAACTCCTACAACTCCTAGAGTTGGAATTCCTTGTGCAGCTAATTCTCTGATTTTCTTTTCAAGAACTTCTGTGTTCATTCTAAATTTATCAGTAACTTCTACAGCTTCAACATTGTCTAATCCAAGACCAATGATATCAGCAGCTTTAAGCCATGAATAGTGCTTAGTTTGTGGAACTAACCATTTACCTAATTTTTGAATGTTTTTACCACTTCTTGCTGATTTATCTTTTAAATCATCTAATTTTTCTGGAACCTTAGCTACTAAATCTAAGATTTCTTCAGTTGACATATTTAATAATTCCCATTCAGTTTTTCCGGCTACAAGTTCTGGGCAAACTTCACTCATTGCAAGTGGTAATGATTTTAAGTTTCTTGCATACCAAATACCTTCTAAATTAGCTATTGATCCATCAGCACTGATGTGTCCCCAACCAATTCCATCTTTATATCCCATAAGTCTTGCAAAATCAGCTCCAACTTCTTCTTCCATTTGTGAAGTTCCTGGTGATGATTCATACGCAACGTTGTTACCATTGTATAACATTGCAGCGAAGTATCCTAAAATTGCTGGCATTAAAGTTTCTGAGTTCATGTGTCCTAAGAATCTTGGTGAATGCCATGGTAATGATTTTGATCTAAGTTTAACTGATAATTCTGTTAAAACTTCTTCCATTTTATCTGAAGTCATTCCAAAATCTTTTTCATTCATATCGTTCTTTTTGATTATTGGCATATCTTCTGGATGATAATTTTTTCTCCATTCACTATGATCTTCAAATAACATCTTTAAATACTTTTCGAAAGTTTCTTTGTTTTCTGACTTTGGTCCTAAAAATAATGCTTTTAAGTTTAAATCTTGTCCATTCATTTATATCTTCTCCTTCGTAGACTCAATTAAAACTATATGACCATTTAAAATGAAACTAATGCAATTCATTTTAAATTACCACACGTTTCATTGAGGGCTTTATAATATTTATTAAAATCATATGACATCTAAGATAATGCTAAGACTTAAATGTCATATGATGTTTTACTATATTAATAGTATTTTTAATGCTTTTATTGATAATTTATTATTTTACTTTTTTCCATTCAGGTTTTCTAAAGTGGAATATAATAAGTGGTATTACCACACTTACTATTGTTCCAATTACTTGGAATGCTATATATCCAGGACCTTCACTTGCTGGTAATATTGATGGTGGTATTAAACTTACTAATATAGTAATTGATACACCAATAATTGCAAGTATTGCAACAATCCACATTAATGAATTTCCTTTTGCTCCAAGTCTAAATGGTCTCTTAACATCTGGTCTCTTATATCTTAATACAATTGCTGATATGGCCATTAAGATATATGCAACACAATAAACAATAGTTGTTGTTATTGTAATCATAAAGAATGCACTGTTAACATCTGATGTTACTAAGTAAGTTATTGATATTAATGAAATAACTATAGCTTGTATTAAAACAAATGTTATTGGTACTCCCTTTTTTGTTCTCTTTTGGAAAAATGGTGGTAAATTCCCTTCTTCAGCAACTTTAATCATTGCTTTTGATGGTCCAAGTACCCAAGCACTTAATTGTGCTAGAACACCAATTGCTATCATAGCTGATATTATATTATTAAATATTGATGGTATTCCTAAACCTTCACAGTATATAACAAATGGTTGAGTTATATTTGATAGTTCCATCTTACCCATTGGAACTGCATTTGCAACAGTTAAACCTGCAATTAAGTTAACTATTACTAATAAAATAACTGATGCTATAACAGCTATTGGGTAATTTTTCTTAGGGTTTTCAATATTATTAGCATGTACTGATGATATTTCTACCCCTGCAAATATAAATATAATTCCTGAGAAATATGTTAAAGTTCCGAAATCGTGGAAATTAGGTATAATTTTATCTGCGCTAAATGTTCCTAAATAACTACCTGGTTGAATACCAACTTTAATTGCATATGCTATACCTAATACAACTAATGCTATAAATGGAATATAAACACCTATTAAAGAACCTATATTACCAACAACCTTAACCATGTCAAATTTAAGGTTTAATAAAGTAACACCCCAATAAGAAATAATAATTACTATAAATACGAATATGTGGTTTTGTGCAAGTTTTGCATCACCTACAACATAACCAAGTAAAACTCCAACTGTTGAAGCAACCATTACCATTCCAAAGAACATTTGAACCCATAAAAGCCATGAAGTTACAAATCCCCATCTTTCACCTAGCGCTTCTGTAACCCAAACTTGAGGACCACCTTCTTCTGGCCATCCAGTTGCAAGTTCTGCTGCTATAAGTGATATTGGAATAGCAAATACAATAACTGCTCCTACTAAATAAAAAATTTGAGACCAACCATTAATAGCTAATGTAGGTACACTTCTTACTGTACCAAAGAAAGCCATAGTAATCCCAATAAGTTGGAATAGTGTAAGTTTTTTAACACTGCTCATAAGAATAATTCCTCTCTTTCAATATTAAATTTTTAATCTTACAATCAGTGATTTTTGTTTTATTACCAATGCTTTTAATAAATTTAATGCTTTAATAATCTATATCTGGATTTAACAAAACAATAATCACTAAACTGTCGTAGCTTGGCTACATCTTTATCTTATACCTTAGCGAGTTATTGTCAAATTGCCCAGATTTAATTGCGTATATTTAAAAAAAATTTGTTTACTTTTTAATACTTTGTTGATTTTTTATTCATGCAAAATTTTCCCATATATACATATAATTCATCTTATTGAAAAGATTTTGATTAATAGTTCATATTTGATTAATTTTTCTGTATTAATATGGATAAACATTAATATTTACATGATTACTTTATTAATAATGTGAAAATATAGCTTTGTAAATCAATCTTTTAACATCACTGCCTTAATAATACATTTATTGTATTATTAAGGCAGTGATTATTCTTTACTTATTCTTCTTTAATTCTTCTTCCATTCAGGTCTTCTAAATTTAAATATTAATAATGGAATTATAACACTTACTATTGTTCCAATTATTTGGAATAATATATAGAAAGTATGTTCACTCTCTTTTAATATTGATGGTGGTATTAAACTTACTATTATAGTAAGGATAACTCCGAACAAAGCAAGTAAAACTATTACCCACATAAAGCCATTTCCATGTGAACCTAATCTAAATGGTCTATTAACATTTGGTTCTTTATATCTTAGCAATATAGCAGACACCCCTATTAAAATATATACTATACAATAAAGTATAGTTGTTGTTATTGTAATCATAAAGAATGCACTATTTACATTTGGAATTGCTACATATGCTAATGTAAGAAGAGATACAACTATAGCTTGTATTATTACAAAAGTTATAGGTACTCCCTTATCTGTTCTCTTTTGGAACAATTTTGGTAAATTTCCTTCCTCAGCAACCTTAATCATTGCTTTTGATGGTCCAAGTACCCAAGCACTTATTTGTGCCAATACCCCAATTGCTATCATAGCTGATATTATATTATTAAATATTGCTGGTATTCCAAGTCCTTTGCAATAAATAACAAATGGTTGTGTAATATTTGCAAGTTCCATATGTCCATCAGGAACTGCATTTGCAACAGTAAGTCCTGCAGTTAAATTTAATATTGCAAGTACTATTACTGATAAAATAACTGCTATTGGATAATTCTTCTTTGGATTTTCAATATTATTAGCATGTACTGATGATATTTCTACTCCTGCAAATATAAATATAATTCCTGAGAAATAAGTTAAACTTCCCAAATCATGAAAATCAGGAATTAGTTTGCTTGCACTAAAAGTTCCTAGATAACCATTAGGATTTAATCCAAATTTAATTAAATAAGCTATTCCTAATGCTACAAGTGCTATAAATGGTATGTATACACCTATTACTGCCCCCCAATCACCAACTATCTTAACCATATCAAATTTTAAGTTTAATAATGTAACACCCCAGAATGATATAAGTATACAAAGTGCTACGAAAACATTATTTTGTGATAATGTTGGATTGTTTACAACATATCCAAGTAATACCCCTACTGTAGTTCCTACCATAACCATACCAGTCATCATTTGAACCCATAAAAGCCATGAAGTTACAAAACCCCACTTTTCTCCAAGAGCTTCTTTAACCCAAACTTGTGGTCCTCCTTCCTCTGGCCATCCAGTTGCAAGTTCTGCTGCTATTAATGATATCGGAATAGCAAAAATTACTATAGCTCCAACAAAATAAAATATCTGTGTCCATCCATTAATAGCTAATGTAGGTACACTTCTTACAGTTCCAAAAAACGCCATGGTTATACCAATTAATTGGAAAAGTGTCAGTTTCTTTACACTGCTCATATCTCCTTACTTCCTCTCGTAATACTTTATCTCATATGATAATAAAATCATTAAGGACAAGTACGTATTTTTTAACTTTATGATAAACCTTTAACTTTCATTGTCAAACATAGTATTAATTATCATTTTTTTGTATTTTAACTTTATCTTTATATACTTAAGAAAGTTAAATATTTTTTTATATTTCTCAAAGTCTTTTTATTAATATCTTCTTTTTTTAATCATTAAATTCATATATTATTAACACTAATCTATAGTTTATCTATAGCTACTATTTTTTGTATGAAATTTATCATAATAAACAATTAATAATATTTACTAAAAAAATCCCCCTTGTAATCTTTTTCATAGTATCTATTGGATACTTTATTCCAATAATTATATATTATATATACTTTTTTCCTATTCTATCATTTATCAAGTACCTTTTTTATTAAACTAATAATTCTTCCCAGTATATACCCTTTATTCAAATATTGTTAATTTTTGCACTATATTTACTAAACATCTATTATTTAGTCGTAATAATTCAAGTCAATGTAATTAATATAATAATATTTCTTACATTGGCTATTTTTAAATATATTAAGGAGATGTTTTTAATGGAAAATACTACTGATGTAAATTTAGATGCCCTATTTTTAGGACCAAAATCTGAAAACGAGGATTTTTTCTTAAAAAATCTAACAAAAATGTTTAATCAACATTCTCAATGGAGAAAAAACTTTCATCCAGAAGATGGTGATGTAATACTTAATGATACAATTTCATCTCAAGACTTTATAAATACACAAAATAAAACTGAAAATATATTAGAAGAACTTTCTTCTAAATTAAGATCTAACATGATGCCTTGGCATTCAATGAGATATATAGGTCATATGAATACAGATACACTTATGCCTTCCTTACTTGGATATTTTGCTGCTATGCTTTACAATGGTAACAATTGTGCTTATGAAGGTGCACCTGCAACTACTATTTTAGAAGGTGAAGTTGGTGAAGACTTCTGTACTCTTATGGGAATAAATCCTCAAACAGGTTGGGGACACATAAGTGCTGATGGTACAACTGCAAACTTAGAGGCCTTATGGTATGCAAGAAACTTAAAATCTATCCCACTTGCCCTTAAAGAAGTTTCTCCTGAACTTGTTTCCGGAAAGTCTGAGTGGGAATTATTAAACATGTCAGTTGATGAAATATTAGATTTATTAGAAAAGAATCCTAAGAAACTTGATAAAATAAAATCCAATTCTGCAAGAGCTGTATCTTCTATCATACCAAAACTCGGAAAGTTATTAGTTCCACAAACAAAACATTACTCATGGCTTAAGGCCGCAGATATATTAGGTATTGGCAGTGACAATTTAATTGAAGTTCCAGTAGATAACCATTTCAGGATGGATATAACTGCCCTTGAGAACATAATAAATAATTGTATAAAAAATCAAGTTCCTATTTTAGGCCTTGTTGGTGTGGTTGGGTCTACAGAAGAAGGTGCTGTCGATTATATAGATAAAATAGTGGCCCTAAAAGATAAATTTTCAAAGCAAGGTATTAACTTCTATTTCCATGTAGATGCTGCTTTTGGCGCTTATGCACGTTCAATATTCCTAGATGAAAACTTTAATTTTATAAAAGAATCAGATCTAAAGGAAAAGTTTAAGGAACATAATATATTCCAAAACCCTGATGATGTAGATTGGCCATCTTCTTCAATATATAATGCTTTTAAATCTATGGACAAGGCAGACAGTATAACCATAGATCCTCATAAAATGGGTTATGTTCCTTATGCAGCAGGTGGAATATGCATTAAGGATAAAAGAATGAAAGATTGCATATCATATTTTGCTAATTATGTTTTTGAAAAAGGTATGGATATTCCAGTTTTATTAGGTGCTTTCACTCTAGAAGGTTCTAAAGCTGGTGCATCTGCCGCTGCTGTTTGGGCTGCTCATAAAGTATTACCCCTTAATATCACAGGATATGGTAAATTAATAGGCTCTAGTATAGAGGGTGCTCATAATATTTATAATAGGATAGAGTCTCAAAAAACCTTTGAGGTTCGTGGTAAGAATTTAGTAGTACATGCTTTAGTTAATCCTGACTTTAATATGGTAGATTTTGCTTTTAATATAGAAGGAAATACTGATTTAAAGCTCATGAATGAATTAAATCATAGATTCTATGAGGAAGCTTCCTTCTGTACAAAACTATTTACAAATGATTTTATAACATCTCATACAGTATTTGATTATGTAGATTATGGTGATAGTCTCGTAAATTTTGTAAATAAATTTAATATATCAAAAGATGAATGGGATAAAGTTCATCAAGTAAGTGTATTAAGAGCTACAGCTATGAATCCTTTCTTTGCAGATAGGGAAACCTTCAATACTTATAATGAAAAAATTAGTGAAGCTATAGTTAATGATTTAAAATTAGTCTTAAGTGACCTTGATATAAAATAATATTTAAAGCTAAAAAGGACCTCACAAAATGTGAAGTCCTTTCTTATATAAGAAATTTATATTATCTTACGTCGTAGATATTTTCTAATTTCTTTTGGATTGCTGCATCTACCTTATCCATGTATTCAGCAAATGTTTCTTTGTTGTTTATGAATGGTGAAAGTACGCATGCTCTTAATACAGTAACCTTTTGTACTTCATCCCACTCTTCTCTTGAGAATCCAAGTGATTTAACAAATGGGTATGGGCTGTTTCCGTAGTCTGGTACTGCGAAATCAGTATGTGAAGTGATGAAATCATTATTGTATAATCCACCTCTTACATATGAAGCTTCTTCATAGAAATCGTGGTTTAAGTGATTCATCTTAGTTAAATCAGTGTTTCCTTCTTCATTGAATGCGAAGTCAACCATGTTGAAATCAGGTCTTATTAATGTGTTAAGTATAACCTTCTTGTCTCCAACCATGAATTCTTTTCCGTTGAAGTGGTTGTAAAGGTTGAATGAACCTTCAATTCCAGCTCCGATAAGTTTTCCGTATCCAGTTATGTTTAATGGTAATGTTCTGTGAGCTGTCCAAACTGATGCAGCTGTAGCTCCTGCTTTTGATCCTTCAAGCATGAATGCTCCAAGTAATGCAGGGATGTCCATTCCTTTTTCAAATACGTAAGTTGCAAAGTATGAGATTGATTCTCTCATTCTCTTATCTTTTATAACTATACCACCAGCTGAGTAAGGGATGTATCCCATTTTGTGAGGATCGATAGTTACTGTATCACATTCGCTTATAGCCTTGAATGCTTCATAAGTATCATCTGAAGGCCATTCTGTTTCTTCGTTTAAGAATACTCCATGCTCTAAGTATTTAGCTTTTAATTCATCTTTAGGAATGAAGTTGAAGTTTTCATCTAAGAATATTGATCTAGCATATCCACCGTATGCAGCATCAACGTGTACGTAGAAGTTTATTCCTTCTTTAGCTAATTTATCTCTTACAGCTATGATCTTGTGTATATCATCAACTGCTCCTTCTTCTGTTGAACCAACAACACCAACAACTCCTAGAGTTGGGATTCCTTGTGCAGCTAATTCTCTTATTCTCTTTTCAAGAACTTCTGTATTCATTCTGTATTGTTCGTTAACTTCTACAGCTTCAACTTGGTCTAAACCGATACCGATTATATCAGCTGATTTAAGCCATGAGTAGTGCTTAGTTTGTGGAACAAACCATTTTCCTAATTTTCCTAAGTTTTTACCGCTTCTAGCTGATTTATCTTTTAAATCATCTAACTTTTCTGGTACTCTATCAACTAAGTCTAAGATATCTTTAGTTGACATGTTTAATAATTCCCATTCAGTTTTTCCTTCAACTAATTCAGGTGCTACTTCTCTCATTGCAAGTGGTAATGATTTTATGTTTCTTGCATACCAGATAGCTTCTAAGTTAGCGATTGATCCGTCAGCACAGATGTGTCCCCAACCTATTTCATCTTCGTATCCCATAAGTTTTGCAAAATCTGCTCCAACTTCTTCTTCCATTTCTGAAGTTCCTGGTGATGATTCGTAAGCAACGTTGTTACCATTGTATAACATTGCAGCGAAGTATCCTAATATAGCTGGCATTAAAGTTTCTGAGTTCATATGTCCTAAGAATCTTGGTGAATGCCATGGTAATGATTGTGATCTTAACTTTCTTGATAATTCAGTTAAAACTTCTTCCATTCTGTCAGCAGTCATCATGTAGTCTTCTTCACACATGTCTGCTTTCTTTATTATGTTCTTATCTTCTGGATGGTAGTTTTTTCTCCATTCGCTGTGATCTTCAAATAACATTTTTAAATGTTTTTCAAATGTATCTTTGTTTTCTGACTTTGGTCCTAAAAATAATGCTTTTAAGTTTAAATCTTGTGCGCTCATTTATAAGTCTCCTTTTCATATGCTTTGTAATATATTACAAACCATATGACCATTTAAAATGAAAGATTAACCTCAGTTTAAATAATCATACGTTTCAAATATATTGATTTAATGCTTTTTGTTTTAAATAATGCTTTTTTGTTTTTAAATAATGCTTTTAATTTATAATAAAATAATGCTTAAATTATTTATTATCTACTTTTTTCCATTCTGGTTTCTTACATTTGAATATTATAAGTGGTATTACTACACTTACTATTGTTCCAATTACTTGGAATGCAATATATCCAGTATGTTGTTCTTTTGGTAATATTGATGGTGGTATTAAACTTACTATTATAGTGATTGCTACACCGAATAAAGCAAGTAATGCAACTATCCACATTAATCCATTTCCTGATCCTAATCTGAAAGGTCTTTCAACATTAGGTGCTTTGTATCTTAAAACTATAGCTGAAACTGCAATTAAGATATAAACTACGCAGTAAAGTATAGTAGTAGTTACAGTGATCATAAAGAATGCACTGTTAACATCGTCTGTTACTAAGTAAGTTATTGATATTAATGAAATAACTATAGCTTGTATTAAAACGAATGTTATTGGTACTCCATTTGAAGTTCTCTTTTGGAATACTCTTGGTAAGTTTCCTTCGTCAGCAACTTTAATCATTGCTTTTGATGGTCCAAGTACCCATGCACTTAATTGAACTAATACACCTATTGCTATCATAGCTGATATTATGTTTGAGAATACTGATGGTATTCCAAGACTTGCACAGAATATAACAAATGGTTGAGTTATATTAGCTAATTCCATTTTTCCCATTGGGACTGCATTTGCAACTGTTAAACCAGCTATTAAGTTAAATATAACTAAAAGAATAACTGAACCTATAACAGCTATTGGATAATTTTTCTTTGGGTTTTCAATATTATTAGCATGAACTGATGATATTTCTACCCCTGCAAATATAAATATAATTCCTGAGAAATAAGTTAAACTTCCGAAATCACTGAAGTTTGGTATTAACTTGCTTGCGCTGAATGTTCCTAAGTAACTATCAACTTGGATTCCGTTTTTAAAGAAGTATGCTAAACCTAGTACTACTAATGCTACGAATGGAATATAAACACCAATTATAGCACCCCAGTTACCAACGATCTTAACCATATCGAATTTAAGGTTTAGTAAAGTAACTCCCCAATAAGAAATAAGTATAACGATAAATATAAATACATGGTTACTTGCTAATTCTGCATTTCCTACAACATAGCCAAGTAAAACTCCAACTGTTGAAGCAACCATAACCATTCCGAAGAACATTTGAACCCATAAAAGCCATGATGTTACGAATCCCCATTTTTCTCCTAGGGCTGCTTTAACCCAAACGTGAGGACCTCCTTCTTCTGGCCATCCTGTTGCTAGTTCTGCTGCTATTAATGATATAGGGATAGCAAAAACAACAACTGCTCCTACAAGGTAAAAGATTTGAGTCCAACCGTTTATTGCTAATGTAGGAACACTTCTAACTGTACCAAAGAAGGCCATTGTGATTCCTATAAGTTGGAAAAGTGTAAGTTTTTTAACACTGCTCATAAGACTACTTCCTTTCATGAAAATATTTAATTTTTTAATCTAGAGTAAATTATTTATATGTATAAAGATATATTATAGTTATATAATCTACTCCAAAATTTACTTCATATTAAAACATAATGTGTTTTCTACGAAGCACATACTCTATATTATTCTCTTTTATTTTTTTGTCAAATTACCAAAGAATGTGTCGAACACAGTTTGTTTATATTTTTTACATTTAAGTAATTTTATTTTCATTTTATTCATTTAAAATGCTATTAAATCTAATTTATATTCAGTCTAATAATAGATTTATTTAGTTTTTTTAAATATTTGTTCATAAATTATTGGTGATACCAATATGAATTCGTTTTTATATTTTACCTTTTTATTAACTAAATTTAGTCTTAGTAAACCGTTTTCTCTACTGTTTTATTCATAAAAATAAATAAATATTGTATAAATACTTCTTAAATTAACATAAAATACAATATATAGAAATTTTATTGTAAATATTATTACAAATGTTTTTCAATATTATGCCCATATGTCTATAGTATTTTTTTACATTTTTGAAGGTTTTAGTATATTTGTATAGAATACTAAAATAACATCTTTATTTTGTGGGGAGGGAATTTATGAGTACAAAATCTGATGCTGTTAAAATTAGTTTAGGAATAATCGCGCTGTTTGGCTTTTTAGTAGTGTTTGCTCTTTTCTATCAAAACTTCTTTTTGTAAATTTTAACCAAACAAAAAAGTGCTTTGTTTTAATCAAACAAAGCACTTTTCTTATTATATAATTAACACATAATAAATATATATCATTCTTAAATTATGTATTCAATTCATATTTTTAACATTTTAATAACTATTATAAAATGTATATTTATTAGTTTTATATACCACTTTTATTTATAAAAATTATAGAATCACACTAGTAATATAAAACTAATACATATTTAAGCTTCTTCTTTCTTCTTATTAGTTAAAAATAATGCAAGTACAAATCCAACTGCAGCTATTATTGCTGATGCAATAAATAACTCTGCAAATCCACCATTTAAGGTTTGTTGGAAAGTATTTTCTATTGCAACCCTTGCAGCATCCACTTTAGTTAAATATTCTGCCTTCATTCCATTAAATACTGCATCTACAGTAGTATGTGGTGGTATATGGCCTGCAAGACCTTGTTCTATTGCAGGTTTTGCTTTATCAAACATGAAACTTGCAAACTCTTTCATTACGCCTGTAATACTTGTTACATCAGCATTTTGGAATGAGTTTAGTATATTTTGTGGAACATTTCCCATTGCATGTCCCATATTTGCTGATGCTCCCTGAATTGGTGGCATAACTTCCATAAGTTTTGTTGGCATTTTATCCCCAGCTTCAGCTATAAAGTTTACTAATATATTAGGTGATACTGCAATACCAACACTTTTTATAAGTGATAGTGTTGCCTGTGCTGATCCTGCTTCTTCTTTTGGTACATTTACTTGCATCAAATAATTAAGTGGTGTACCCATTGTTAGTCCCATACCAGCACCCATTATACAAAGAGCTATAATTAATAAAGGTGCATTATCTGACTTTGAGACAAATAAAGCTAAAGTAAGAGTTCCAACTACTGTACACCCAAAACCTACTAACAGTACCGCTTTTGCTGAATATTTATCTATAAACTTACCACCTATAGGTGCTGCTATTCCTGAGAAAATAGCCATTATTGTTATTAGATATCCACCTGAGCCTTGGCTTAATCTTAATGTATTTTCACCAAATTGAGGTATAAATACAACACTCATCATTCCACATCCAACAACTAAACTCATGATTAAAGTTATACATATATTTCTGTTTGTAAAATAACCTAAGTTTATTATTGGATCTTCTGCTCTATTTTCACGATATATAAATATAGGTAATAATACAACAAATACAATTAAGTAAGGATATACATCAATTGACTTTAATGATGCTGAGAAGCTATGGAAATTTAAATTTGTAACTCCATACATTAATGATAAAATCATTATTGCTACAATTATACTTCCCCAAGTATCCATTCTTTTTTTAGTATGCTCTACTTCTACGATCTTTATCTTAAGAGCCATTATAATAACTACTATACATATAGGAACATTTATAAAGAATAATAATCCCCAGTTATCAGCACCAAAGCCTTGTATAATTCCTGATCCTATTGATGGTCCAAGAGTTGTAGCAATACCATAAGTTGCACCAACTAAACCTAGTGCAGCACCTCTTTTTGCTTTTGGGAAACTTTCTCCAATAAACGCTGTAGCTATTGGCATTATTCCACCACCACCAATAGCTTGTATTACTCTAGCTACTAGTAAGAAATTATATCCTCCAACATAATCTGATATACCACATAAGGCTGAACCTATACCAAATAGAGTTATTGAAAATACAAACATCTTCTTCTTTCCATACCTATCTGATAATTTTCCTGAGATAGGCATTACAACTGCATAGGCCAGAGTATATATTGTAATCATCCAAATAGAACTATCTGCACTTACACCTAATGCATCTGCAATAATAGTTCTAGCCGGTGATACAATACCAGAATCCATACCTCCAATAAATATACCAAGTAAAAACATTATCATTAGTGCTTTTTGTGTCTTTTTACTATAGCCATTCTCATTTTCCATTTTTCTTCCTCCTTTGTAACTGTTATTTATATTTTTTATAAAAATAAACTAAATTATTAATTAGAGTATTTAGAGGTTAATATACATATTAAATCTTCAAAAGAAAAGGTTCTACTTTTTATAATAGTAATCATATTGCTAACTAT
The DNA here is from genome assembly GCF_019753795.1 of Clostridium sardiniense. Lineage (NCBI taxonomy): Bacteria > Bacillati > Bacillota > Clostridia > Eubacteriales > Clostridiaceae > Clostridium > Clostridium sardiniense. The sequence goes on from NZ_JAIKTU010000005.1 coordinate 76,086, forward strand.
AAACTTACTAAGTACTCTCTCATTTAATGCTGATTGTATATCGCCATTATTTATATGATATACAATAATCTCCTCTGTTATATCGTATAAAGGTCCAAATATACTATCAATGTTATGATTTGGCTTAGACTTCTCTTCCTTATATACTTCAAAAAATATCCCCATATGATTTGAGAAATAATTATCCACAGCATCATATATAATCTTCATTTTTTCTTCGAAGCCTTTATCTAACTTATTAATATCTTTAAGTTTTAAAATAACCTCTTTCCAATCACCCCTAATTATCTCTAGGACTATTGAATGTTTATTTTTAAAATAATTATAAACTGTTCCAAGACCTATCCCGCAACTTTGAGCTAAATTTCTCATACTCAATTTACTATATCCATCTTCTTTAATCATAAATCTAGCTTCGCTTAATATTTTCTCTTTAGGATTATCTAATATCTTTGGCATCTATTAATCACCCTCTTTATGAACCATGTTCAAATTATAATTTTATTCCATCTCTAATTCAATAGACAAAGTATGATATTTCTGTTAATTGATAATTATTATTCAAAACTATCTATAATTTGTTAATATATAATATATTTTTTGTTGCGTAACCCTGAATAATTATCTCCTATTTCCATTAACTAAATTGACCATTAAATTAATTATTATAGTTACCTACCTAATAATTAATTTATCTATTAATCCATTATAATTTATAAATATCCTCTATGAATATATTTCTTTATTTATCATAATATTACTTTTATGGATTTAATTAAATCTCTTTTAGTAACTTTTCAAAAAATTTAACAATATTATTACGGTTTATTTCTTTTATTAGCGAAAAGTTGTTGTATAGTTTTTTTGGGGCTAAAGTTAACTATACTTTTAGGAGGATAAAAAATGAATGAGAATAAAAAACTTAAAGAGATAGAGGAAATCTATGAGAAGATAAGTCCCTTTGAATTTAAGAATGAGTTAATTAAAGTTGCAAAAAAAGAGCTTGATGGAAGTAAGCGTTCATTGCTTGATGCTGGAAGAGGAAATCCTAATTGGACAGCTTCCACTCCTAGACAAGCGTTTTTTACATTTGGACAATTTGCTGTACTTGAAACTCAAAGAGTTTGGCAAGAAGGTGATCTTGCTGGTATGCCTCACCAAAAAGGAATTTATAACAGATTTAAAGAATTTGCTGATGAAAATATAAATGCACCAGGTATGGAGCTTTTAATAAATATAATTGAATATGGAATAAATAAAAAAGGATTTGACCCTGATAGCTATGTATATGAGTTAGCTGATGGAATAATTGGAGATAATTATCCATTTCCTGATAGAATGCTAACTCATACTGAAAGCATAGTTCATGATTACTTAGTAAAAGAAATGTGTTCTGGCGATATTAGTGATGGAAACTTTGATATCTTTGCAGTAGAAGGGGCAACTGCTGCAATGTGCTATATTTTTGATTCATTAAAAGCTAATGAATTATTATGTAAGGGAGATAAAATTGCCATAATGACACCAGTATTTACTCCTTATTTAGAGATTCCAAATATTCCAAGATATAGTTTAGATATAATCCAAATAAAGGCTGAGGAGTATTCAGCCAATGGAACACCTTCATGGAGAGTACCACAAAGCGAATTAGATAAGCTTAAGGATACTACAATAAAAGCTTTATTTATTGTAAATCCAGGTAATCCATCATCAGTTGCATTAACAGATAAAAGTAAACATAGTTTAATTAAAATAGTTAATGAAGATAATCCAAATTTAATTATAATATCAGATGATGTGTATGGAACATTTGTACCTAATTTCCGTTCATTAATGGCTGATCTTCCATATAACACAATTGGAGTTTATTCATTCTCAAAATATTTTGGAGTAACAGGATATAGATTAGGAACAATAGCACTTCAAAAAATTAATGTACTTGATGATTTAATAAAAAATCTTCCTTCTGATAAAAAAGAACTTATACGCTCACGTTATAAAGATTTATGTACTGATTGCGAAAACATACCATTTATAGATAGAATTGTAGCAGATAGTAGACAGGTCGCCCTTAATCATACAGCTGGCCTTTCAACACCTCAACAAATACAAATGGCATTTTTCTGTGCCTTTGCTTTATTAGATACAGATAATAACTATAAAAATCTAACAATAAATATATGTCGTCGTCGTAAGCAATTATTATTTGATGGATTAGGTGCTGAATTAAAAGATGATCCATATAGTGCTTATTACTATACAGAATTTAATATACTTGAATGGGCAAAGATTAGCTTTGGTTCTGATTTCGCAGACTATCTTAAGAATAACTATAGTTTAGTTCATATACTTTATCATCTAGCTAAAGATTGTTCTGTAATATTATTATCTGGAAGTGGTTTTGATGATTCTGAATGGTCACTTAGAGTATCTCTCGCTAATTTAGATGATCGTGAATACTATAGAATAGGTAAGATTATGCGTAATTTAATGATAGATTTAATATCTAGATGGCAAGAATCTGAAAATTCTACTAAGATATCATCTTAGTTAAGTTTTCTATATTTAAATTTGAAATTTATAAAAAGAGCCTAATACTATAAGTATTAAGCTCTTTTTTCTTCAATAATCTTTTTTAGTATAATAAATTTTATTTTATCATAAGAAAACTCTTCTGAAAGTTCATCCTTTATAGGTTTTACTCTATAAAATCCAATCTTATCTACAACTTCTAATACTTTATTCTCTTCTTCATTATTAAATAAATCTGAAAAGTCTATTTTAAAATCTATATCATTTCCTGCATTCATATATTGCTCTATATGAGATATTATTGTTGTTATAGCAAGACCTCTTTCCTCTGATATACAGTTAAAATCCTTCCCCTCTTTTATCATATTGATTGTTATTTCATAAGATTTTTGTTTTCCATTGTTACTTCCTTTAGATTGTTTTTTATCATTACCTTTATCACTTTTTTTATTGTTATCTTTATGGCTCCATTTAACCTCTATATTGTTTTCATCTATATACTCTTTTATCTTATTTAAGAATTTGTCCCCATACTTTTCTATCTTCTTCTCTCCAACTCCACTTATTTCTATAAGCTGAGTATTATTTATAGGCATTCTAACACTCATATCTTTAAGTGTATTATCCCCAAATACTATATATGGAGGTACTCCTTCTTCCATAGCAATATCTCTACGAACATCTTTTAATATAGCAAATAAGTCATTATTCGTATCAAGCTTTTGAATTTTCCTCTCTTCTTTAAATAATACTTTTTCATTCCCTTTTATCACTTCTAATGACTTGGTGTTTTGCTTAACTACAGGATATTCTCCACCATAATTTATATATCCATGAGATATTAATGTATTTATAAAATCCTTTAATTCTTCTTTTGAGTAATCCTTCATTATTCCATACGTAGTAAGTTCATTAAGTTTAAAGTCAATTATCTTTTGATTTTTAGACCCTCTTAAAACATCTACTATCATCCCTATTCCATATGGTCTTTTCATTCTATAAACACATGATATAACCTTTTGTGCATCTATTGTTTTATCAACAACTTCAGCAGTTGATTCACAATTACTACAATTGTTACAATCTTCTTTAAGCTCTTCGCCAAAGTACTCTAATATAAACCTTCTATAGCATCCATTACAATACACTAAATCAGTCATAGTTTGAAGTTTTGATAATTCATTCATTTTTCTCTGTGGATTAAGTGTTCCTGTGTCTATAATATATTTTTGTGTTTGTACATCACCTGGTGAAAATAATAATATACATTCTGATTTTTCTGAATCTCTACCAGCTCTTCCTATCTCTTGATAATATCCTTCTATATTCTTAGGCATATTAAAATGTATTACATATCTTATATTAGGTTTATCAATCCCCATACCAAAGGCATTCGTTGCTATCATCAAGCTGCTTCTATCATATACAAAATCTTCTTGATTTTCTTTTCTCTCTTCATCTGAAAGTCCAGCATGGTATCTTCCAACACTTACACCTTTTGAACTTAAAACCTCATATAATGAATCTACTTCTTTTCTTGTAGCACAGTATATTATTCCTGATTGATCCTTATTTTCTATAACATAATCTAATATATATTGTTTTTTATTAACACCTTTTTCTATAATTATCTTTAAATTTTCTCTATCAAATCCAGCTACAAATACTTTTGGATTATTAAGATTTAAAAGCTTAACTATATCATCTCTTACTTCTTTAGTTGCTGTTGCTGTAAATGCTGATACAACTGGTCTTTTATTTAACAGTTCTATAAATCTACTTATATGTTTATAACTACTTCTAAAATCATGTCCCCAAGTTGACACACAGTGTGCTTCATCTACTGCTACTTGAGATATATTTATATTAGATATTATATTTAAAAATTCCATTGATTCTAATCGTTCAGGAGCAACGTAGAGAATTTTTATGTCTCCATCTTCTATCTTTCTAAAAACATCTCTTATTTCTAAAGTTGAAAGAGATGAATTAATATATGCTGATTCTATTCCAACGCTATTTAAAGCATCTACTTGGTCTTTCATAAGAGATATCAGTGGTGAAATTACAATTGTTATGCCATCCATCATAAGAGCTGGAACTTGGTAACATATAGACTTACCTCCCCCTGTTGGCATTATGGAAACTACATCATTTCCACTTACTATTTCATTTATTATTTCTTCTTGTCCTTTTCTAAAATTACTATATCCAAAATAACTTTTTAAAACCTTTAATGCATTCTTCAAAATTACTCTCCTCTTTATTTAAATCATATTATTATTATAGACCAAATTTTAAACTTATAAAAAGGAATTACAACCTGTAATCCCTTTTTATAAGTTTATTTTAAATAAGTGACTATTCTAAAGAACCACTTATCTATTCTACAACTAACTTTTTAAAATACTCTTCATCTACTGTCTTATTAAGTAAGTACAGATTTCATCTACTACTTCATCTACATTCTTTTCAGATGTATCAAATTTTTCTGTATTCATATCTTTATATAAATCTAAGTAATTAAGACTTCTCTCTAAACAAGCTATATCTCTCTTACCCTCATCTATATCTTTAGAAATTCTTGCTTTTAATGCACTCTTAGAACATATTAAAGTTATCTTTTCAAGATCATATCCTCTATTATTAAGCCCTAATAGAATTTCTTCCATTATAGATTCATCATGAATTACCCAATTAAAAATAATATTTTCTATATTAGAATTATTCATAAAATTATTTAACAGAAATATAATGTTTTCTTTAACCATTTTCTTATTCTCTTCATTTACAATAAAGGGATCCATCATCCAGCACCAATCCCCATCTAACCAAACTGAATTATTTAATCTTTTGTTTAATTCTTTGCAAGTTGCTGTTTTACCAACACCCATTGTCCCATTTATAACAATTAACCTCTTCATAATAAATAATTCCTTTTTATAATATAAATACTATTTTTTATTTACTCTATCTAAAATCTTTTGGTATACATTTTGCATAAATGGTTCTTTCTCTGTATATTTCATAAGATCTTTTATAGGAAGCCATTTAACTCCGCTATTTTCATCTTCCTTCATTCTAATTTCTTCATCTTCATCACCTTCAAAAAGATAAGCAATTGATAAATGTAGATGTGGTGATACAAATTCACCTCTTTTTATATGCCCATTTACAGGAAGAACATCTAATGAAGCTATTCCATTATAAAGAAGTCTTGCATTCTTTAATCCTGTTTCTTCTTCAAGTTCTTTAAAGGCTACTTTTAAAAAGTCTTCATCCCCATCCATATGTCCACCAGTCCAAGCCCATGACTTATAAATATTATGGTAAGCCATAAGTGCTTTATCCTTTTCTTTATTGACTACAAATGCTGAACTTGTTAAATGGCAAACTACATTCTTTCTTGTAAATATATCTTCAAAATTATTTATACACATAAGTATACTTTCTTTATCCTTTACCTCTTGTTCATTTACAGGTATATACTCCTCTATTTCCCTTTTCCAATTCATAAATTGCTCCCCACTCTCTTTAGTTATTCATTTTTTATATGTCATTATATATTTCTTTCCATCATTACTACATCATCCACAGATTCATATTCATTTTTCTTATAAAACCCTTCTGTCTTATCTGTTCTTGATGTAAGTAAATATATATAATTTATACCTTTATCTTTTAATCTATTTGTAAATTCATTTAATACTTTCTTGCCTATTCCTTGTCCTTTTTTACTATGATCTACACAGAATTCTTTTATATTAAAATGCATGGCATCATAATAGTACTCATGATTTCCAAGAATCATTCCTACAGGCTCCTCATCCAAATAACAAACTAAACCATATGATCCTTCACAATTTATCATCTGTGTTAACCTTTTTGTAGCACTTTCTTCTGTCCATCTATCATTCCATGGCTCTGAATTAAATGATTTAATGTAAAAATTAACTACACTTTCTAAATGTTCTAAAGTAATCTCTTCAAACCTCATTTCTATTACTCCTTTTAAATAATATACAAACTTATTAATTACAACTTTACCTCTTAACATTATATCACATTACTTATAATTCTATTTATGCTATAATATAGGATGTATTTCAAAGGGGGACAATATGAAAAAGAAGGATATTTTTTTAATTATGCTTTCTGCATATATAGGACTATTAACTATATCAAATATTAACTTAAAGGAAAATAATGAGGCTTTAAACTCAGAAATAAATAATTTAAATTTATCAATTAACACTATAAATTCACATATAAGTGACATATATTCTAAAATGGAAGTTTTGAGTACTCCAACACATTTATTAAGTAGCTATAATTTTGAAATAAAAGATAAAAAAATATATATAACAGCAGATATAACCTCGCCTTCCAAACCATCTAAAGTAGTGGTTAAATATAAAGATTCTACTAAAGATAACTGGATGGAAAAAGAGATGACTACTACTGAATACCCACACTATTTCACTAGCATTGATTTTGATCCATCAAAGGACTATAATTTTTCTCTATACTTTATAGAGAGCAATAAAGTATATCCATTTAAAATGGATAACTACTCATTTAAAGCTTTAGCTAAATCTTCTATAGTTCATTCTATAAATTTATACTATAACCCTTTTAATAATTCTATAGGCAATGATTTTTATTTTTCAACTAATCTAAGAGGCGATAATACTAATTTGTTTAATGTAGTCGACTTAACCTATAGAATAGTTTATAATGGAAATTTAATTAAAGAATATACTACTAAAGATTTTGACAATAGAAATAATGGAGCAAGCAACACATTTTTACTAAGCTCTACTATTCCTTCAAAAGATATAAATAAAGATATTGATAGTTCTTTACTTAAAGGAGAGTTTGTTGCAAAAGATTTAGCTGGAAACATCTTTAAAGGAACATCTTTAAATAATGATTTAGATATAACATTATCTGATTCTAATAAATAAAAAGCCCACAGAATACTATTAAACTACGATTATTTTAATTTTTAAATTACTATTTATCATTTATATATGATAAATAGTACAATATAGGGTATAAGCATATATGCTTATACCCTATATTTATTATAATCTATCTTATTTTTATTATTTATGTAATATTATACTTATATTTCTATAAATATAATGTTTTAAGATACATGTTCTTTTATTTAAACATCTCTCTAAAACTTTGTTTTTCTTTATTGTTCTCGAATAAATTCAAGAAATCACATATCTCAACTCCAAAATCTATAAATGAATTACCAATTGCAGTTATTACATTACAATCTCTAACTATATCTACATTAACAAAGTTCTCTCTATTAAAAGGATCCTCTTCTCCAAATATAATTTTGTGTCTATTTGACCACTTCTTTATTGGAGTTGTATATTGTACATTATCTAATGCAGTTGATTTAGCTAAGTATACTGTACCAGCCCCACAAATTCCTGCAATTAACTTATTATTATCTTTAAAGTATAATATTAAATCTTGAAGCTCTTCTCTATAGTCCCCATTCCAACCGCCTGGAATTATAAGACCATCAAATTCGTCATACTCAATATCTTTTAATATCATTTCTGGACTATATATAAATCCAGTTTGTCCTTTAATACTTCTCTCTTCATAAGCCACAGTAACAACTTGTATATCTTCTTGAGTATTTAAAAGATGTGATACAAAGGTAACTTCATAATTAGTCATATTTTCAAAAATAAATAATGCTATTTTTATCAAAGTTTTATCCCCCACTATTCGCGTTATATTTTCCCATTTTTTACTATAATTATATCTTAATTCTACTCTAAATAAAATATATTAAAATTAGCTTTTATATTAAATATTTTATCTATTATTTAATTAACTCATTTCTTTTTATATATGGATTTATATATCTATCCTTCTTTAATGTTTTATTGCCTATATTAATTGCTTTGCTTGGACAAATATTTATGCAAGCCATACAATCTATACACTTCCCATTCCATATTGGCTTACTTTCTTTTAATTTCACATTACTTACTGGGCAAATTTTTTCACAAGTTCCACAACCTGTACAATTACTATTCACATTAAATTTCTTATCTTTATTCTTATATTTGTTCTTCCAAAGAGAATGAACAAAATTGCTTACTGCTTGTTTTCTAATCTTTAAATTCTTATCATCTTTATTTTCTATAGATGTTATGAAATCATTAAGCTTACTTTTTTCATCTTCTATAGATTTAATTGCTCTATCTTTTGAAGGATTTCTTCCTGCTCTTATATAGTTAGATATATATTTTATCTCTTCAAAGTTATTAAGTCTAAGCCCCTTAATGTTTAAGATTTCATTTATTCTTACAAAACCATTCTTAGAAGATCCACCTCCTGTAACTTGTACTGCAAAAATATAAGGACTACCTTCTAATTTTAGTTTTTCTAAGAATTCTTCAACAACAGATGGAAGACTAAAGCAATGTAATGGATATATTATCCCCACCATATCACTATCACATATAAGATTTTTCTCTTTCATTGCTCTTGGTATAGGTATTAATTCTACTTCATCTATTTTATTTTTAATTTCCTTTCCAACATACAGACAGTTACCTGTTGATGTGAAATAATATATTTTAATCAAATTTATCACCTACTATAATTTATTAATATATTTTTGTAATCTATAGAAATAATTATAAAGTATACAGTCTTATATTATCTATTAACTTTTTAATTGTATTTTTAAATTAACAATCTAAATTTTAAATATTATCTGTTTATTTAATTTTTTTCAATTACATTATTTTTCATATTTTGTATACTATATTTTTCTAATTTGTGTAATAATTCAAAACAAATTATTTACTACTTAAAATCTTCAATAACTTATTATCTAATAATATTATGAAAGTAAAATGAAAATTTTCTTAAATAATTTTATAACTATAGAATAAAACTTATAAGAGTTAATATTTCAATATATATTTTAATATTTAATACTAAATAAATTATATAAAAAAGTAGTGCATATAAAAATATATACACTACCTAATTTAGTTATTACTTAAATGTCTTCGCCATCAAAACTCTTATATTTTGGAGGATTTTTATCATTACCTACATTATTTTGTTTTTGATGTAATCTTTGTCTTCGTTCACCTTTTTGCATAGGATTTCCAAGGTTATCTTTCTTTGGCATGGCTATCACACTCCCTTCAAATATTATCTTTCTCCTTATCATATTTAAAAATTCATGTAAAAAATAAGATATAAAAGAGTTCCTTAAGGGATTTATTGACCGTATTATGGAGCCTAGTATTAATTTATAATTAAAAAGACATTGAAGTTACTATTCAATGTCTTTAAATGCCTTTTTCTTAATTAAGTTTTGTGTATCTAAAAGAACATCCTTCATAATTAATTATTAAGATATTCCCATTAGTATAGAAAACTGGTGTATCTTTGTAATTATCATCATTCTTATGCTCTTCATCAGTAACTACTACCTTATATACCGGACCTTCTGTATCAAGTCCAAGCAATGCAGGTTTCATTATATATAAATTCTTATCATTATAATCGATGATTTTACCATCTACCTTACTTATTCTATAATAAGGCTCTTTAAAATTTTTATCATAATAAATACTATCAAATATATTAAAGTATCTATGATCTGATATTATAATATTCTTTTTAGCTAACCCAGAATATTTTTCCATATTTTTTTCTGTTGGCTTTGAGTCTAATTTATAACTATACATAACTCCAGTTCCCCATATTCCTTTAATACTTTCTAAAACATTATTACTATCAATAGATCCTTTTTCATTCTTTTCTAGATTATCCTCTTTAACATCATCAATTTTATTATAATTTTGAAGTGCTTGTACCACTTTTTCTTCATCGCCGTTTTTAATGCAATATCTTCCTGCAAAAACTAATAATAATCCAATACCAACCCCTAAAATTGCCCTTCTCACTGGTCCACTCCTTTGATAAAATATATAAATTACTATTAAATATTACTATTTTTATATAAGCACTTCAAGAAAAATAATCTAATATTACAAGATAAATTTTATTATTATCAATAACTAAATTCTCTTTTAAAAATACAGGCGCAATTTCAACTAATTCTTTTCCAGAAATAAGCTGTGATGATATTGATTCTGACATATTTTCGTGTATTTTATCTATACTTTTCCTACTAAAATTATGACATATTATAAGCTTTCCACCTATCTTTAAAAGCTTACTTAAATGACTTAGAAACTTTTCCTTATCTACAAAATGTGGAAATGAATTAAATACTATTATAAAATCCCATTGTCCAGCTTCTATATTGAAAATATCTTCGCATAAATATTTTACTCTTTTATCATTATTTTTCTCTTTAGCTATTTCTATCATATTTTTAGATATGTCTACTCCAAGTACCTCTTTTGGATTATATTGCAATAAATATTCTTCTAATATCCCAGTTCCACAAGCTACATCTAATATTTTTGAATTCTCATGAATATCTATTTTCCTTATTATATATTCTATATATTTATGATTACTCCTTCTATCCCAATCCGATGCTAAATTATCAAAGAACTTCTTTATATCACACATTTATATAATTTCTCCTTTTTAAAAAGTTATATAATATAGGTATTAATATTAATTGAATTATAATTCCAGGGAATGCTGTAACAAAAGCGCCCATTAAAAATGCAGAAAAAGCAAATGTATTTTGTACAACTCCTAAAATAATAAAATTAGCTATACAAGATACTATTCTCCCAACTAAAAGAGTTACAATTAATGATACTATTATAGACCTTCTCTTTAATAAAATTCCTAAAGTTAATCCATAACATCCAAGCTCCAGGCTCATTATTATAGCTACTGGAAATATAGGTGGCATCCCAGTTAAAAATGATGAAAGTATTGGAACAATTAATCCACAAATCCCTCCATATTTTCCTCCACATATAACTGCACATATTAAAATAGGTATATGCATTGGCAAGAATGTATTGCCTGCCATATTAAAAGTATGGAATATAGACGGTAATATTACACCTATTGCAATAAACATAGATGTTATTAAAATTTTTCTTGTACTAAATTTATTCTTTAATCTTTTCATATAAATCACTCCTTTATATACTAAATTTATATTTTTAATCTTATATTTTTAGACATAAAAGAATTTATAAAAAAAGACTATAGATAAATTAAATTTATCTATAGTCTAATAATTATTTAGTACTCATTGCACCATACATTTCATTTTTTATATTAGTGATCTCTTTACTAGCACTATCATAATGCTTATTACTTAATAGTTGTTCTACTTCTTTTATTTGACCTTCTATTTTAGCTCTTGAACTTTTTTCTATTTTATTTAAATCAATACTCTTTAAATCCTCTAATTGTCTGTTTAATATTTGTCCATTATCTTTTTCAGCTTTTTCAATTAAAGCATTTAATTTTTGTTCAAGTTCAGGCATTACTTTTACATTTCTAAATGAGATTGCATCTTTTGATTGCTTTATTAAACTTTTATATGTTTTTTGTTCTTTTCCTATCATATATTGGTTAAATGCTGTTTTATGTCCATCTAAGTATGTTTGGAATTTCGCGATTTTTTCATTTTCTCTATGTGTATTGAAAATTAACAATCCTAATATAAGTATTGCCACTATAATTCCCATGATTAATTGCTTTTTTCTCTTTACATTCTTCATATCATTTTCACCTTCACTGTATTAATTTATCAATAATATGTCCGATTGTAATATCATATATCAGAATTGTAGATACAATATATTTATATTTTAAAATATTTGTTAATTATTTTTACAATTGTAATTTAAACTTATAAAATAACCTCAAATTCTTCAAAAAATCTATTTAGATATTCTTCCATATAATCTATTCTATTTTTTGCAATTCTTCGACCTATATTAGTTCCCATATCCTCTTCTAATCTAAATAGCTTTTCATAAAAATGATGTACTATTGACTTACTCTTTTCAGTTAAGTTGTAATGCCCACCATCTAAGTTTGTATGTGGATCATACATCTTTTCTCCTATATGCTCACCAAACATAAATGCTCTTCCTATTCCAACTGCTCCTAAAGAATCTAAATTATCAGCATCTTTTAGTATTATTGCTTCAATAGGCAAATCACTTTCTAGCTCATCCCCTAGGAAGCAATGCTTGTCTGTTGATTCTATACATTCTTTTATTTTTTTTATTAATTCCATATCTAATTCAAGCTTTATGCATAATTCATAAAATATTATTCCCATTTCATGAGAATGTTTTAATTCTACTTCATCATTCATTTGTAATCTATGAAGATCGTGCATATAGCTTGAAAGACATAGTACATCTTCATCACCTGATAGTCCTTCCTTCTCGTTTATAAGCTTTGCCATTTTATATACTCTGTCTAGATGATATATATCATGAGCCCCCTCCTTGCAATGCTTACTTAATAATTTTATCATTTCTTCTCTCACTGAATTGTAATACTTGCTCATACCCTAAATTTTCCTCACATTCTAATTTAAATATTGTTTTTAAATTCCTGCCAACTTTCTTATCTTATCCTCTTCTAATCTATATACAGTCCAATCACTCATTGGAATTGCTCCTATGCCCTTATAAAAATTTATTGACGGCTTGTTCCAATTAAGGCAACTCCACTCAATTCTCTTGCATCCGTTGTCAAATGCAATTTTAGCAATAACCTTAAATATTTCTTTTCCAATTCCTCTTCCTCTATATTCAGGCTTTATATAAATATCTTCTAGATAAAAACCTGATCTCCCTATAAATGTTGAGTAATTAAAGAAATAAAAGACATATCCTATTGGATTTCCATTAAATTCTGCTATCATAACATTAGCATCTTTTCTTATAAAAATCGACTCCCTTATGCTATCTTCAGTTGCAATAACTTCATCTAACATTTTTTCATAAACTGCGAGTTCTTTTATAAGCCCCAAAATTAAATTAATATCATTCTCTTCTGCTTTTCTTAATTTAAAGCCCTTAATATTTGTATCTATATATTCCATATATAAGCCCCCTTTTTACTGTTATATTATACCATATTTAATATGTCCTTATAACTATTTTATACTAACTACAAGAACAATATTATCAATTTAAAAATTTAAAAGCAATGTGTATATACACATCGCTTTTAAAAAAGTTATTCCATTGCTATAAAATTAACCTCTTGAGTATTAGGCATATCACCTAATCCATCTAAAAGGTCTGATATATCGCACTCTAAAGATGACATATCAATTGTTATACTTAAATTTGCAGAACCATTTATTGGTATGCCTTGATCTATTGTAAGAACATTTCCACCCTTATCTGAAATATAATTTAATACATCTGATAGGACACCTTTTTTATGTTCTATAATCATACTAAAAGTCATCTTACGACCTTGTATGCTCTCTGCAAAATCAAAGACATGATCCTTATACTTGTAATAAACACTTCTACTTATCCCTACTATTTTTGTTGCTTCGGTTATCTCTTTGATTTTTCCCTCTTTAAGTAAATTTTTAACCTCTATTACTTTTTCATATACCTCAGGCAAAACTTTCTTGTCTACAACTAAATAATTACCTTTCATTTGTTACCACCTTCTATAACAACTGCACCCTCATTATCTATAGAGAGAGTCAAAATAGAGTAATTTACCCCTTCCCTATCAAGCACTTCTCTCATCTTATTGCTAAAGCTATTTTTTCTATTAATAATTGTCATTATTGTTGGCCCTGCACCACTTAAAAAAGATGCTAGTGCTCCATTATTATATGATTCTTTTTTAATAATATCAAACCCTTTTATTAAATTTCCTCTATAAATTTCATGAAATCTATCATCGCATGCAAATTTAAGCAAATTATAACTACCATTATTAAGAGCTGTTACCATTAAAGCTGCCCTTCCAACATTATATACTCCATCTTCAAAAGATATTTTATTTGGAAGCACTTTTCTTGCTTTTTCTGTAGATAATTTAAAATCAGGTATTATTGGAATAAAATTCAAGTCATTTTTTGCTTTAACCTTATCGTAAATCACTTTGCCTTTTATCACTATAGCAACAACAATTCCTCCAAGGAGTGCTGGTACAACGTTATCTGGATGCCCCTCCATAGAAACAGCTAATTCTAATAACTCTTCCGTTGATAACTTTTGACCCATAATTTCATTTGCTCCAATAATTCCGCCAACAATGCAACTTGAACTACTTCCAAGACCTCTAGAAATTGGTATTTCATTTTTTAAAATAGATATTCTTAATCCTTTTATCTTATAATTCCTTTTTTTAAAACATTCAATCATCGCTTTATATATTATATTATCTTCATTACAGAACTCTTTTTCTATTCCAAAAAATTCTAATCCATTCTCTATTTCTTCAAAAGCATATTCATTATATAGATTTAACGCTACTCCTATAGCATCAAAACCTGGCCCCATATTCGCTGATGTAGCTGGTACCCTAACTCTAATCATATCATTCACTACCTTCCAAATATGATAGTAAAACCTCTTTCATAGAATCTTTTGCACACTCTTCATCATGCCTTATTTTTTTATCTTTTAACTTTGCTAAACATTTTGGTATCTTATTACTACTTTGTTCAAACAAAGCTTTTAAAACATCAAAGTCATCCATAAAATCCACATCTATTCCTAGTGAATTGCATATACTTCGTGGAAATTTATATGGACTTGCAGTTGAAGCTATAAGTACTGGTGTATTATCGCCAGTTTCTTTTTTGTACTTCTTATATACACTGTACCCTACAGCTGTATGTGTATCGATTAAATAGTTGTCTTTGAAAAATATTTCTTTTATAGCCTCGTATACTTCTTCTTTGGTAGAAAATCCCCCATAAAATTCTTCTAAGAACTCTTTCATCTTATCATTTACTTCATATACGCCTTTTGTAGTTAAATCATTCATAAGGTTATTAACCTCTTTTGAATCTCTTCCACTTGCTTCATAGAGTAATCTCTCTATATTTGATGAAATCAAAATATCCATAGATGGAGATTCAGTTAATATAAGTTCTCTTCTTCTATCATATATACCACTTTTAAAGAAATCTGAGAGTACTTTATTTTCGTTAGATGCACATATAAATTTATTAATAGGTAATCCCATTTGTTTTGCGTAAAATGCAGCTAAAATATTCCCAAAATTCCCTGTTGGAACAACTATATTTATTTCTTCTCCTATTTTAATCTTATTTTTATTGCAAAGATTAAAATATCCATAGAAATAATAAACAATCTGAGGTATTAATCTACCTATATTTATTGAATTTGCAGATGATAATAAATAGCCCTTTTTTCTTAATTCATCTTTTAAATCACTATCATTAAATATAGATTTAACACCATTTTGAGCATTATCAAAGTTACCATCAATAGCTATCACCTTAACATTTTTTCCTCTTTGAGTTATCATTTGTCTCTTTTGTATCTCACTTACTCCATTCTTTGGATAGTAAACAACTACTCTAAACCCTTCAATGTTTTTAAAGCCTTCAAGTGCCGCCTTTCCAGTATCCCCTGAAGTTGCTGTAAGTATTACTATTTCTTCATTTATATTACAAAGTTCTTTAGCCTCTTTCATAACTTGAGGAAGAAATAATAATGCAGCATCTTTAAATGCACAAGTAGGCCCATGATACAACTCTAAAAATTTTTTTCTAACTCTTACTTTAAATCTTTTATTATAAGCTCTATTTATAGCCCCATTAAGCTTATCTTTATCTATATCTGTAAAGAAATTTTTTATTATTTCAAATGCTAACTCTTCATATGTGCAATCTTTACTTTTAATTAAATTCTCATAAATTTTAGGAAAACTCTCTGGAACAAATAGCCCACCATCAGATGCAATCCCTTTAATTATTGCCTCGGATGAATTTATTCCTTGTTCAGCCCCCCTTGTACTCCTAAATTTCATTTAACCACCCCAAAAGTTTAATTCTAGAAATATACCCTTATTTATCATAATATCATGTACTCATCATGAATACAACTGTATTTTATTTAAATACACTTCTTTTTTTCATTTCCATCCTTCAATTCTATAATATACCATTTTGCATTTAACCTAGTTACTCGATTTTATTTCTCAAATAATTTTCTTATATTCTAACTCTAAATTCTAAAAATATAAAATTCCTCTACTGGTAATTTTATTCAATATATGATATTATTTCAATATATGCAATATATAAAATTAATCTAATTAAATTTTGTAAGGAGGAATACAAATGATAAAAATTTTTAAAAAATTGAGTGTTGTTTTAATAATAACAACCTTATTTTCTCTATCTTTAATTAGCTGCACTAATAGTAAAGTAAATAAATATATTGAATCTGGAAAATCATCTTTAAATTCTAAGCAATATGATGAAGCTAAAACTAACTTTGAAAATGCACTAAAAGAGGATAAGGATAATAAAGAAGCTTCTGATTTATTAAAAATAATAGAAAACTATGAATCTGCTAAGAAAAGTTATGAATCTAAAAATTATAAAGAAGCTGAAGAATATCTATCTAAAATAGGATCAGATTATTCAAATTATAAAATAAAAGAGGATATAGATAAATTAAAGGAAGATATAACCTTAAAAGAAGAAGCAATAAATAAAATATCTGATCAAATTAATTCTGTAGATAAGTTAATTAATGATAAAAAATTTACTGATGCAGAAAATGAAATCAAATCTATTAAATTAGATGATGCTGATAATGATCAAAAGAAAAAAATAGGTGATCAAATTAATAAAATAAACAAAGAAAAAGCTGAAGCTGATAAAAAAGCTAGTATAGAATCTAAACCTAATAAAAATACAAGTAAAAATACTACTTCACATAAAAAAGCTTCTTCTAAAAAAAGTTCTGCAAAGAATAGTACATCTAAATCTAATAGTAATAGTAAAACTAAAAAAGAACTTGCTTCTAACAAAAGCGTAACTTACACAAACAAAAAATTTGGTTTTACCTTTAAAATACCATCATCTTGGATAGGCCATTACTCAATAAAAGAGCGTGCTACTGGAGTTAGTATAGTTTTTAATGCAGCCGATGGTACTCCAGGACTATTGCTTGAAATAACTAATGACATTGAGGATGGACACTATTTAAATAATACTACATCTAAAACTATAAACGGCACCAAATATATATTAGGTCTACCATCTGATATAGGACTGGATCCTAATAATTCAAGCTATAAATTATATAAAGAACTTGAAAAAGACTATAAGATAGTAGTTGATTCATTTAAAGGAATATAATTAGTATAAAGTAAAAGAGAGGACTTCCATATAACTATTAATGTATTAAAAATAGTTATATAAGTCCTCTCTTTTACTTTATAGCTTATATTCCATTATCTATTAAATTTAGTATTATTCCACCCTTTATTGATATATTGTTATTCTTCACAAATTCCTTGCAATCTTCTATTTTTAATTTAATAACTTCTATTTCTTCATCTTCTTCTATATTATCTGTACTTATTTCTCCGCATACTCCCACCTTTACAATAGCTGTTGTTTCATCTGTCATTCCAACAGATGTATAGCTTGGTTTTAAAAATACTTCATAACTTGTAGCAGTAAGTCCTGTTTCTTCAAAAAGTTCTCTCTTTGCTGCCTCCTCCATATCTTCTCCTGGATCTATAATGCCAGCTGGAAGTTCATATATATAATCATCAATTACAGGCCTAAATTGTTTAATTAAAACTACTTCTCCTTCTTTAGTTATTGGAATTATCATAACCCCATCTGCCTTTGTATGATCTTTAGTCTTACAAGCAAGATCTTCTTCATCTCTTCTACTTGCAAAAAAATATTTTTTAGGATTCCCTTTTTTATTCTCAAGATCTAATTCATACATGTTTAAATATTTAT
Organism: Clostridium sardiniense; assembly: GCF_019753795.1. Lineage (NCBI taxonomy): Bacteria > Bacillati > Bacillota > Clostridia > Eubacteriales > Clostridiaceae > Clostridium > Clostridium sardiniense. The sequence continues at coordinate 94,582 of NZ_JAIKTU010000005.1, forward strand.
TATTTGTTTGTTTTTTAATTCCTAATATTTTCATCGTTCTCTCCTCTTTCTTCTTCACATAATATTTTATACTTACATTTATTGCATTTATAATCCTCATCTCTCATTATAAACATCTCTTTATCCTTTGGTTTGTTAATCTCTTTATCAGAAAGCATGGCATCTATAACATTAATCTCTTGTTCTACTCTTAACTTAATTTCTTTAATTTCTTCATTTGTAATTTCAAATTCATAGTTCTCCCCTGTAAATAAATACTCTATTCTTCCTCTTATATTTTCAACTGGAATTTTATACTTTTCCATTACATAAAGGGCATATACTAATAGCTGCTCTTTATTATCTTCATTATGTTTACCACTTTTCCAGTCTACTATGATGCAATGTCCTTTATCATCAATATAAAGCATATCTATTATTGCAAAAACCTTAACTCCATTTATAAATATATAATCAAAATTTCCTTCATCAACTTCCAGTACTTTTAAGAAGTTCCCTTTTTGTATATCAAAAAACGTCTTGCTCTCAAAGAAGTTCTCTACACATTGTTCTATTCTTTCCTTTACTTCACTTATATCCTCTGAATCTAACTTTCCCTCATAATAATACTCCTGTAACATCTGTCCATTTGGATACTCATCCCACTGAAGCTTACTTCCTTTTCTACTACTTTTTCTAACTATATTATTTAATTTAAGTCTTACAAAAGATTTAAACTTATCTACATCTATCTCACTATCTTTATTATTAATTTTATATTTAACTATTCCTTTTATTCCCTCATGAATTATATCCCCAAAAGCTATCCATATATTGGTTAATTTTTTTAGTCTCCAAACTCTTTTTCTTTCTAATGATACCTCCGGCTCCCATCCCCTATGAGACCCATAATAAGTGTAATAATATTCTCTTAGACAAGACTTTATACTCTTTATCCTTGAAATACTCCATGACTTTTCTGGATAATCTTTAACTAAGAACTTCTCTTTCCTCATATTTCCCTCCATTATTACTTTATATATTAATTATTATACTCCTTGAAAAACTTTAATAAAATAAGGCCCTCTAGAAAATTTCTAATTTCTAAAGAACCTTATTACTAAAATCAATTTTTTAAATTCTCATAAATCTTATAAACAGCCATAGCTGTACTTAATGCTTTTGAATCATAGGCATATAAAATCTTATCAGGTTCTGTTCTTAATACACCTTCTATGCAAGCCTCTATACTTGTGTCCTCTGCCTTTACTCCAAAACGCTCCTTATATTTTTGTCTATATAATTTCATAATACATAACTCTTGATTAAAAAATTCTCTTCCATATATTTTGCTATACTCTTCTTTTATAAACCTTAAATGATAACCCATATTATAACCAACTAGTCTATCACTTCCAATAAAATTTAAGAATTGAGGCATAATATTTCTTATACTAGGTTTTCCCTCTAACATTTTATTAGTTATACCAGTTTCTGCTTCAACATTTGCTTGTAACTCCTTTTCAGGATTTATATATGTTTGGAATGTTTTAATTATCCTTCCATAAGATACTTTAACTGCTGCTATCTCTATAATTGAGTTGTTATTTGAAAACTTACCTGTTGTTTGTATACATATAGCAGAGTAATTATAAGAATCCCTTATTTCCCTTTCACTTCTCATTGTTATAAACTCTAATGTTCTAACCTGCTCTTCTACGTATTTATTAATATCTCTATAATTTAAAGTTAATGAATTAACTCCCTCATTAGATATTTCTTTAATCCTTGGAAGATATATATCCTTAATTTTAAATAGCCTTTCTGATAAATTACTTATAGATATATTTTTTTTATCGATTTTATTCTTTAAATCGTTTATTTCACTTTCCATAATAGATAGCTCATTTTTAAAGGTTAGAATTCTACTCATTTCTATCATTCTTTTATCATTTATTATTCTTTCTTCTTCATAATCTTTTTTATCTTCAATACATTCTGCTACTTCCTTACTATTTTCTTCCTCTTTATTCCCTTCTTCGTTATTCTGCTCTATTATGCCCCTATCTTTCCCCTCTTCTCTATTATCGTTCTCTTCAATCGCTGACTCTTTACCTCCAAGACTACCAGCCTCTTTTAATTCATCAAATGTCCCTTCCGTACTCTCTTCATTATCTTCTATATTTTTTTCTACTATTTCTTTATTCCTTTTTATCTCTTCTTCGTTGCTCTTTTGCATTTCCCTCTCTAGAATTTCTATGTCTTGTCTTTCTACCTCCTGTCTTTCTATTTCTTGTCTTTCTATTTCTTGATTTTTAATCTCTTTTAAATTTTTTTCCTTAGCCTCAATATTCTTTTTATATCTTTTAATAGTATTTATCTCTTTGTTTATATCGATATTTACCTTCGCACCACTTTTTAAAAATATCTTTAATCCTCTAAATACCTCTTCTGCTTCATTTATCTCCTCTTTTTCTATTTCTTTGTTATTAATTTTCTCTATTATTCTCTCGCCCTCTTCTTCTAAATCTAACAATCTTCTATTACATTCTTCACAAAGATTGTTCTTTAATTTTAAAAACCATCCTCTTTTAGAACAAACAGAACATTTTTTCATTTATTCACATCCTTTTATTATTTATAAAGGCTTCTCTTATAACCTCATTTCTTTTTAACCTTATCCATTCATACATTATTAATGAATCTATTATTTTATTGCATTCTTTAAATATATCTAATGTCATTTCCTCGCTAATTTTTGAATTCTCAGCTAACATCTTAATAGATATTTTTATCTTCTCTATTTCTAATCTTAAAAGTTCTAGCATAGAATCTTCACTAATTGAACTTTTATATAGCTCTTCTAATTTATTTTTATTGTCATTATCTATAGAATTCACTTTCTCACCTTCTGTTAAATTATTCATATACTTCTTAAGTCCTTAATCTAGTAAAGTCTCCTCTTCTACAGAATATACTTTAGAGTACATCTCTAAGATATCCTCCAACTTAAATTGAAGTAACATTTGATTACTAATTACATTTCTTAATGTCTTATCTAAAGATTTATTTACATCATTTATATCTTTTAAAGTAAAGCCAGAATTCTCCTTTTCTTCCTCTTTTAATGTTTCTAAAATATATTGCATCTTCTCTGCTTGGACATTAATTATATTACTAAGTCCCATATCCTCCATAGCAACTGATGCTATAATCATATTTAATGCTTCTTCTGTACTTATATTAATTTGTGGATTCATATTTGGTATATTAGGCATAGACATGTCACTTCACCTCCTAATATATTTATATATTTTACTTTTCATAATAATTCCTATTTATTACAAATAAAAAGTGAGGAATATAACCCCTCACTTTTTTAGATATTATTATGTTCTATTTAATGTTAATTATATAAATATAACTTATTTATTTTATATTTTTTTCTGGTAGAAACTCTTTCAACTCTTCTAATTTAAGTTGTAATAATAATTGATTTCTTATTACATTTTTAAGTGTTAAGTTTAATGCTTTATTAGTATTTAATAAATCTTCAACTCTAACACCTCTAGGCTGTGGTATAGGATTTCCATCTCCATCTAATAATGTACCTAATAAATATTGTATCTTCTCCCCTTCCACATTAATTATATGACTTAGTCCAATCTCTTCCATCCCAATTGAAGCAAGCATTAAATTTAATGCTTTTTCTCTATCAAAATCTACTTGCGAATTTAAATCCGGTATCTTAGGTAATGACATAAACTTTTCACCTCATAAAAATTTAGCATTTCATTTATATGTTATTCTAAAAATAAATATTTGTTACTACTGTCTATGTTGCAAGATATAAATCTTAAAATCTTCTTATAAACTCTATCAAATCTTAAAAAATACTAAATATTGTATTTTTTCAAAATCATCTTATTGTAATGTTAATTAAAGTAGCATATACTAATTTTATCTTAATTCAATTTTTATAAATATTTATTGGAGGAATACTATAAATGAAAAGATTATACAAAGTTCCAGGGCACGGTAAAATAAGTGGTATATGCCAAGGGTTATCTGAATACCTTAATGTTGATGTAACAATAATAAGACTTTTATGGATTGTCTTAGCTTTCATTTCTTGTGGTACTGCTATTTTCGGTTATATAGCCTGCATATTCATAATTCCTAATAAAGAAGATGTAATAAATAATGACAACAACAATTTCACAAAATATTAAGGTCAAGAAATTGATCTTTTTTACAAAACTAAATTATCAGAATTTTTTGAATATAATTACTTTCTATGAGTAAGACTACTTATTTCCTCACTCTCTCTTTTTCGACAAAAATATATCGATAAATTTTTAACAATATCTATTGCAACCCTATATACTTCATTGTAAAATATAAACTGTCGGTATTCTTTTACAGAAACTGAACGCAAAAATCAAAAATTTATCAATTGTTTTTTGCCGAATTATATCCTAAATGGGGGAATAAGAACGGAGGTTACAAAATGGAAAGAAGTACAACAAAAAAAGTTTTAGGTCTTCGCCAAATGGTAATTGTAGGTATGCTATCAGGTATATCAATATTTATGGGGTTAACAGGACTTGGATTTATTCCACTTCCATTCATGAAGGCAACCATAATGCACATACCAGTTATAATTGGTGCAATAGTTGAAGGACCTATAGTAGGGGCATTAGTCGGAGGAGTATTTGGATTATTTTCAATGTATCAAGCATTTACAGCTCCAGGCCCAACATCATTTGTATTCTATAATCCAATAGTTGCAATTGTTCCAAGAGTTTTAATTGCAATTGTTGCATACTATGTTTATAGAGCACTAAAAAACAAATTTAAGAAAGATTCGTTACCAATAGGTATAGCTGCAGTACTTGCAACATTAACTAATACTGTAGGTGTTTTAGGATTAACCTATGTTTTTTACTTAGAAAAATATTCACATGCTTTAGGTATAGCACCTTCTGCAACAGGGGCAGCACTTGCAACTGTTGGAGTTACAAATGGTATTCCAGAGGCCATATTATCAGCCGTAATTACAATACCAGTAGTTGCTACACTTAGAAAGATTAAAAAATAATAAATTCACGCTCCTATATTTTTTATAGGGGCTTTTAATATATAATGGAGGTTTTAAATTTATGAAAGAAATAAAATTTACTGATATAGATAATATAAGACTTGGTCATGCACAAAATGAAGAAGGTTGTACTGGGTGCTCTGTAGTTATATGTGAAGAAGGCGCAACAGGAGGAGTCGACGTGCGTGGTGGTGCACCTGGAACTCGTGAAACTGATCTTTTAGATCCCTCTGAAATGATTGAAAAAATTCATGCAGTTATTCTATCTGGAGGAAGTGCCTTTGGCCTTGATGCTTCATCTGGTGTTATGAAATATCTTGAAGAGAAAGAGGTCGGCTTTGATGTTAAGGTTGCCAAGGTTCCTATAGTATGTTCAGCAGTACTTTTTGATTTAGCTTTTGGTGATCCAACTATACGTCCTAATAAAGAAATGGGATATAAAGCTTGCTTAAATAGTGAAGCTTATAATGGTGATATAAATGGTAATATAGGTGCTGGCTATGGAGCAACTGTAGGAAAAATACTTGGACCTCAAACAGCTATGAAAGGTGGCCTTGGAACTTATGCTGTCCAAGTTGGAGATCTTAAAGTTGGTGCTATAGTTGCTGTAAATTGTTTAGGTGATGTTGTTGATCCTAAAAATTTAGAAATTATTGCAGGCGCTTTAAATAAAGAAACTAATGAATTTTTAAATAGTGAAGAAATTTTAATAAATAATATAAAAACACCAAGTGACCCTTTTAAAGGTAACACTACTATCGGATTAATAGTAACTAATGCTAAGTTTACAAAAGCTCAAGCAAAAAAGATTTCTTCAATGGCTCATAATGGATTTGCAAGAACTATGAGACCAGCTCATACAATGTTTGATGGTGATACAATATTTACTATGGCGACTAATAAAGTTGAGGCTGATGTAACAACTGTTGGTATGCTTGCAGCTAATGTTATGGAAAAAGCTATATTAAGAGCTATAAAAGAAGCAAATACTTTAAATGGAGTTATATCTTTTAATGATTTAAAAAAATAGAATAATATTTCATTAAGACGCTAATAATAGGAAGGTTCCTGTTTAATTACAAATGTTGATATACACATTTTTTCCTTATGTCTAATTACTTTCCAATATTGGTTATAATATTATAGTTTATAAAAAGTAAACTGACGCAAACTATGAGTGTAAAGTAAAACAAACAAACTTTACGAAATATTTATAAGATATAAGGAGGAATGAACCATGGGAAGAAGTTCATCAACAAAATTAGTTCCAGAAGCTAAAGAAGGATTAGCAAAATTCAGAAATGAAGTAGCTAATGAAATGGGAGTTCCATTCACTGACTACAACGGAGACTTATCTTCAAAACAATGCGGAAGCGTTGGTGGAGAAATGGTTAAGAGAATGGTTGAACAATACGAAAACAAAATCAAATAATCTCTTAATTAAATAAAAAAAATGGTAGAATTAATTTTCTACCATTTTTTTATTATAAGCTATAATATTTTTATCAATTTTTTATCTGACAATTTATATGTTTCATCTGAACTTTTAGCAATATCGTTATTATGAGTAACCATAATTAAGCACTTATTTTCTTCTTTCACAATATCTCTAAATAGCTTAATTATGTCATTTGATGTTTTTTTATCTAAATTACCTGTTGGTTCATCAGCTATTATTATTCCAGTTTCTGAAACTAATGTCCTTGCAATTGCTACTCTTTGTTGCTGCCCTCCACTAAGAGTTAATACCTTTTGATCTGCCTGTTCTTCTGTAAGACCTACCTTTTTTAACATATCTAAAGCTCTAGCTTTCTTATTATCAACCTTTAACCCTTTTATAGAAATAGCTGAAATTACATTTTGTAGTGCAGTCATATAAGTAAGTAAATTATAGCCTTGGAATATTATTGATACATACCTATTTCTATACTTAGTAAGACCTATTTTCTTTATACTTTTATCCTTGTATAATATTTCACCACCTTTATTCTTATCTAGACCGGATATAAGAGATAAAAATGTAGTTTTTCCACTACCTGATGGTCCAATTACAGTATAAAATTTCCCATTCTCAAAATTTACACTTAAATCCTCTATTATTTTGTTATCATTATCATACCAATATGATACGTTTTTTAATTCTAATATTTTTTCATAATTCATTTACTTCACCTCTAATCATGCTTACTTAAAATTTCTTTTGGTTGTAATCTCATTATTCCAATTGAAGGAATCATAACACCTATAAATGATATTAGTATTGCAAGTCCGCACATTTTTGCATAGTCATCTCCTGAAACGCTAACATCCAATGAATCTATTGTCTCTACTTTAGATTTATTATATCTACCTTCTCCTCTTTCTTTCATATCACCTCCTCCAGATGCACTCATGTCTGGTACTCCTTGCATACCTTGCATTCCAGGCATACCATAATTACTATTCTGTTCAACTGTGGTTTCCTTTGCAAGAAGCACATTACCTATTTCTTCACTTATAGAATTACCTAGTATAGCTGATGTTCCAAAGGCTAATGCTAATATAATAAGTATCTCAACTCCAAATTGTGCTATTATCTTAAGCTTCTTCTCTCCTAGGGATAAAAGAATACCTATTTCATTTCTTCTTTCCTTTATTGAAAGCATAATTATAAGGCCTAATATCACAGCTCCAGCAATTGATACAATAATTACTGTCATCTTAGCAAACGATGCTATATTCTCTATAGGTCCCATCATTGTTTCATAGGCTCTGCTATTCGCATCTAAAGTATATGTGTTAAAATCTATATCAAGTTTTTTACCTTTTTCTAAGAATGACTCTACATTTATAGGATCATTTAAATAAAATTGCGCGTTATCAACTTTATCTTTATAATCTGTTCCTTTTAAAGTATTAGAAACTGTATATGGTACATAAATTTTATTATATGGATTCATTGCTTCATTTCTCATAGCTCCTTCTGATATTTCTGAGCTATTTTGATATATACCAATTATCTTAAGTTCTACTGTTTTTGTGCTATCTTGAGTAGACTTAACCTTTATTTTGTCTCCTACTTTTAAGCTATTTTGATCTGCTAATGTCTTCTCAATGACAGCAACATTTTTATCCTTATCATCACTAGTAATACCACTTCCATCAACTAAAGTATCCTCCTCATTTATAAATGCACTTACATCTTTTAAATTTAAAATACCATCTAAAGTAACATCTCCCATTACTCTACTTTCTCTATTAGGATTCTTCATAAAACCTTGTTCTTCTTCATTGCTATTTGATTCTGTGCTAGTTATTGGAGTAAAGCCATCAGCAGTACCTTGAGTAGATGAAGTTACATTATAACTACTTATATTATCTAAGGTTAATACCTTATCTACATCCTCTAAAGATATTGGAGTTCTTTCTAATTTAAATCCTTTCTCTCCTCCTTCTTCTCTCATCTTTTCCTTAATCTTCTCCATATTAGGTGACAAAATGACTGTTGCACCAAGCTTTTGCCTTGCAAGTACTCCTGCTTTCTCCGTAGCACTTTGAATTGAAAATCCTGCTAATACAAATACACAAATAGATGTCATAACTAAAAATAGTATTGTCGACTTTCCAATTCTTTCTTTCACACTTAAAAATCCTCTAAATAAAAAATTCATGTTTTCCCCTCTCTCTTTGCAAGTTATGTACTTATCTTAAAGTACCAAACTGTAAGTAAAGTGAAGTCAACATGAATTCTATGTGAAGTTTACTGTTTATTTTTAAAATCTAAAAAAAACTTAAATTTTTCTCCTTGAGTATCTATGCCATAATTAATATCTCCATGAGTATCTAAAAGAGTTTTTACTATATACAATCCAAGTCCACTACCGCCTGTTTCTTTATTTCTAGATTTCTCTGCCCTATAGAAAGCTTTAAATAAAAGATCTGTTTCTATGTTATCTAAATTGTTTGCATAATTTATTATCTGAACTCTTCCATTTTTATTTATATCTACTTCTATGTCTTTATTGTCTAATGAATATTTTAAGCTGTTATTAATAAGATTTGATATAACCTTTTTTATTATATTTTTATCTCCTCTTATTTTTAACTTACCATATTCATTTAACTTTATATTTAAATTCCTCTCATTTTTAAAGTATTCATATCCTGAAATAATATCAATTATCAAATCATTTAATATAAACTCTTCGTAATTTAAATCTATGCTCTCTTCATATTTTGCAAGATTTATTATCTCTGAAACCAGAGTTCTAAGATCCGATACACTATCTAAGCTTTCTCTTAAATATTTATCCCTATCTTTATAAGGACCTATTTCATAAATCATTCCTTCTATTTGACCATTGATAACTGTTATAGGTGTTTTAAGTTCATGAGAAATTGCCTTTATAAAATCTCTTCTTCTTTTATCTTGAAGTTTTTCCTTCTCGATATCACTTACAAGTTTCTCATTAGCTTCTTTTAAACTAAATATTGTCTCTTCAAGGTTACTACTTATAGAATTTATACTATTTGATAATTCTGCAATTTCATCCTTTCCCTCATAAGGAAGCTTTTCATTAAAGTTTAATTTGGAGATCTTCTTAGCAACACTATTGATTTTAAGTAAAGGCTTACTAATTACAATTGAATATATATACTGTGATAAAACTCCTATTCCTATTGTTATTAAAATTATAGCGGGTAATATTCTAATCATTACCCTTCTCATATCATTTAAAAATTTAATTGGAACATTTGTTGTAATTATGCATTCTCTACCTATATCTTTAAAATAAAACTGCTTACTAACTTTTATATCATTTTGCTCATTAAACTTGTCATTAAAGAAGATATCTTTTCTTCCCTCTTCTTTAGGTGGCTTCCCAAAAATTCTATTTGAAGAATATACAATATCTCCATAAAGAGTTGTTATTAAAACCATACCTCCATTATCATAAGAATATTTATCTAAGATCTCTGTATAATCAATATTAGTATCATTTTTACTCTCTAATGTTGTAATTAACTCATTTGTCGAAGTTTTAACATTATTCTCTTTTATATCTAAATATATCATTGGAACAATTAAAAATAATATACTATATATAACTACCGATGTTATTAAAACTACTGTGCTAGATATTACAAATAGTTTTTTCTTAATCCCTATCTTATCCCATTTATTCCTTAAGTACATATCCAACACCCTTTACTGTCCCTATATAATCATACTCTATCTTCTTTCTTATATTCTTAATATGAGCATCGATTACCCTCATATCGCCATAATAATCATACCCCCACACTTTATCCATTAACATCTCTCTTGAAACTACATTAGGATACGACTTCATAAGTATATTAAGTATATTAAATTCTTTAAGGGTAAATTCTACTTCTTTATTATCAATATAAACCTTATATGTATTTAAATTTATATATAAATTCCCAAAGGATAATTCATCTTTTAAATCATTTGTTTTCTCACTTCTTCTAAGCACAGCTTCTACTCTCTTAATTAAAACATTAAAAGAAAATGGCTTAGTTATATAATCATCTGCCATAGCATCGAACCCTTTTATCTCATCTTCTGCTTCGCTAAGAGCTGTTAAAAATATTATTGGAACATCGCTTTCCTCTCTAATTAAATTACATAACCCATATCCATCAAGCTTTGGCATCATTATATCTAATATTACTAGATCATAATTATCCTCCTTAAATTTTGAATATCCAGATAATCCATCAAAAGAGCTATATACCTTATATCCCTCACTTTTTAAAAATTCAATAATAAGTTCATTTATTTTTATATCATCTTCTACAACTAATATCTTTTTCATAGTACCCTCCTTTTTGTTAATTTTATCATTATCTTATATATATTTATTAAACTTCACATAGATTTCACATTGAAATAACTCATTTTAATATATTGTTATAAAATGCTTAACCATGTATAATAACTCTTATACTAGTTAAGGATACTATATATCTTTAACAAATAATAAGGAGGTTTATTTTTGAAAAATATTAATACCAAGTTAAAGCCTTATATTCTACTTTCTACATATATAATAGTTTTAGCATATGTAGTTTTAAATATATCAACGGTTTGGACATTTTTTGGGAAGATACTTGGGATTCTTAGTCCATTCTTAACTGCTATTGGGATAGCTTTTGTTTTAAATATTCCAATGAGACTTTTAGAAGATAAAGTATTCTTTTTTATGGATAATTCAAAAAAATTTCCATTTTTAAAATCATTTAAAAGACCAATTTCTATTGTAGTTACACTTTTACTTGTTGTTGGCTTATTAGCTACTTTAATAACATTTATTATACCTCAACTTATAACTAGCGTTTCAACACTTATTGATAGTGTTCCATCATATGTTAAATCCTTTGAAGAATTAGTTACTAATAATCTTGGATCTATTGCAGGCTTTGATAAAATATGGTCCGATATAATAAATGCTTGGAAGGATATTTTTGGTTTTGCTAGTCAATTCTTAGGATTTACTATAAACCATATATTTAATTTAACTGTTAGTATAACATCAGGAGTAATTAATTTCTTCTTATCAATAGTTTTCGCCATTTATATGTTATCTAGTAAAGAACTCCTTATCTTCCAATGTAAAAAGTTTCTATATGCACATCTTAAGAAAAGACATGCAAATAAAATACTTAAAGTTGGACGTGTAGCAAATGAGACTTTCCAAAGATTTATTGGAGGTCAATGTACTGAAGCAGTTATAATCGGAACTCTTTGCTGTATTGGTATGCTTATATTAAGAATCCCTTATGCTCTTTTAATAGGATTTATAGTTGGTATCACAAGCTTAATCCCTATCTTTGGAGCATTTATAGGTACAATACCATCAGCTCTTATAATACTTATAATAAATCCAATAAAAGCAATTATATTTTTAATATTTATAATTGTTCTTCAACAGGTTGAGGGAAATCTAATTTATCCAAAGGTTGTTGGAAATTCTATAGGACTATCTGCAATTTGGGTAATGTTTGCAATGCTTGTTGGTGGAAGTTTACTTGGATTCTTAGGATTACTTCTTGGTATTCCTCTATTTGCAGTTATATATAAGCTCATTAGAGAGAATACAAATAAAAGAATATATAATAAAGGGCTTACCTTTGAAGATATAGATAATAAATAAAAAATAGAGTAGTTACAAAAATCAATTTGTAACTACTCTATTTTAATTTTTTTCTTAAGCTTTTCATTCAAGTTTATTTTTATAATACCCAATTCTGTAGAAATAGCTATTGATTATTTATTCTTACTAAGTATTTTCCTAGCCATGTCCAAAAGCTCCTCACTAACTTCATGAGTCGCTATAACCTCTTTTATCTCAGGAACTTCATTCTGTAATGTTGTCTGAACTACATGCTCAAGTGTAAACTTAGCAGATGGACAACCACTACATTGACCCAATAATTTAACAGTAACTACACCATCTTTAACATCTACTAATTCTATATCACCATTATGCTCTTTAAGAGCTGGTCTTACCTTTTCATTGATTATACTATTAACTCTATTATACATACTATAAAAACTCTCCTACTCTATTATTGTCATTATTTCTTCCAAAGGCTTTCTTGGCGGTCTCTTAAAATCAGTACTTAAAGGAACTCCAATTGGAGTCATTGCTATCAATGAATAATCTTCTTTTTCAAAGCCTATAACTGCATTTATCTCCTTAGCTGCATAATCTGGTCCTGTTATCCAACATGTTCCATACCCCATATTTGCTGCTGTAAGCATTATATTTTCTAAAGCAGCAGATACTCCCTGTATTCCAGGGGCAGTATTCCATAAATCTTTAATTTCTTCCTCAGGGGCACCACTTAATTTTAATTCTTCATATCCTGTTGGGGTATACTTCCTAGCATATACTAATATCAATGTTTGCGCACTCTTAAAAGTTAGCTGATATTTTATGCCATTTAAGAATTTATTCTTAATAGTTTCATCAGAGATTTTATCACATATATCTTTATTTTTCTTTTCAATAGCACTAGCTATCTTATCAACTTGATCTTTTCCCCTTAATATTACAAAGTGCCAATTTTGACTATTCTTACCTGAAGGAGCATAGGAACCAGCTTTAATTATTTCTTTTAAAGCATCTATTGAAACTTCCTCATCCTTAAATTTTCTAACGCTATGCCTATTATATATGTAACTATTATCCATAAAAACCTCCTTATTGTATACAATTTCATAGTTTTATTTTAACCTAATTAAATAAATAAAGAAATATATTTATTTATCAAAAAGGACTTCTCATTCTTGAGAAGTCCTCCAATAATTTAATATAAACTCTTATATATATCGCGAATTTCATCTCTAGAAAGTGGTACATAATTATTTGCTAAAAGTCGTTGTTGACCTGCTATAACATTGTCTGTAAAACTTTCTATTTCTTCTTCCTTCATTCCATATTCCTTAAGAGGTTTTCTCTCTAATAATTTATCAAGAAGCCTTGCAAGTTCAGCATATACATCAGCATCCTCACTAACACCTAGTGCATTTGCTAAAACTTTATTTATCTCTTTAATTTTTCCATCTGGATTCTTCTTGTTATATGTTCTAAATACCTCAACAAAGAATTGGTAGTTAGCTTCACCATGAGGAACATGATAAACTCCACCTAAAGGATAAGATAATGCATGAACAGCTCCGACCCCTGTATTTCCAAAGGCTATACCAGCATAGTTACTTCCAATAACAAAATCCTCTATTATTTCTGTTCTATGAGCTTCACCGTATTTTATTATTTCTTTATATCCTTTTATAATAAGATCTATTGCCTTAACACTGAATATTTCAGTGTAAGGATTAGATTTTGGTGATACATATGACTCAATAGCATGAATTAAAGCATCTATTGAACTTGTTACGAAGAATTTAAATGGAAGTCCCTTAACAAGCTCTGGAATTAATACAGCATATTCTGGATATAACTCATCTGTTGCAAGTCCCATTTTAGTATGCTTTGATTTTATTTCTGAGATAGATATGTTAGTAACTTCACTACCAGTACCACAAGTTGTTGGAACAATTATTAACTCTTTTTCCTTAACTATTGGCACAGTTTTTTCAAATAACTTAACACAATCTCCCTCATCCTTAAGTGCTAGAAGTTTAGAAATATCTATTATACTTCCTCCACCAATAGCAATTATTCTATTATAGTTCTTACCTCTCATCTCTTCCATTATTGCATTTATCATTTCATCAGATGGCTCTCCAAGTCCAAATCTTTCTTGGAATATAAAATCTGATTTTAAGTTAAGATCTTGCATAAATGGTGTATAAAGAAATTCATTTGTAAGAATTAAATCTCCTTCACCTATATTAAACTCTTTTGCGAACTCTTTAAAAGTATCAAATTTATGAAGTTCAGGTTGAACCTTTAGTACTCTCATATCTTAGACCTCCTTACCATTTAGTTTATTATGCCCAGATTTCCTCATCAGTTGGAACTTTAGCATCTTCAATAACTCTTCCAATTCTTGATACATTTATTAAGTGCTTGTAATCAAGGTTTTCTGATATTACATTGTTACCCCAAGTTCCACATCCTAATGTTGTAGTTGGTGCAAATCCATTAGTTAAAGATCCTCCAGCTGTTGTTGATGATGGTGCATTAACAACTAATCTACTTACTGTTAGATTAATTCCTGCCTTATCTATATTCTCTGGATTATTAGAATGAATAGCAGCTGAGTGTCCTTTTCCTTCTAAGTTTAGATTAGTTTGTGCAATCCTTATAGCATCATCAAATGTTTCATATTTAAATGAAGCCATTACAGGACACATTTTTTCCTTACATAAATCATCCTCTGCTCCGATTCCTTCAGCCTTTAATAATATAACCTTAGTTTCTTCTGGAACTTCAACTCCTGCAAGTTCTGCAACCTTTTGTACTGATTGTCCAACAACATCCTTATTTATATGTCCATTAACAAAGATTGTTTTTCTGAATTTATCTACAACTTCTGGATCATCTATATAGTAAGCTCCATTTGAAACTGCAGCTTTTATAACTTCATCATATTTATCAGCAGGTGCTATTATTGTTTGTTCTCCAGAACATATTATACCGTTATCAAATTTTCTTCCAGCTATTATTTTTGCAGTAGCATCTACAAAATCTACATCTCTATCAATAATAACTTGTACATTTCCTGCACCAACTCCATAAGAAGGTTTTCCACTTGAGTAAGCAGCCTTAACTACTCCCATTCCTCCAGTAGCAAGAACTACATCTACAGCCTTCATAAGTTCATTAGTCTTTTCTATAGATGACTCTCTTATTATTTGAATAGCATTTTCTGGACATTTAACTCCTTGGTCTTTTAGTGACTTCTTTATTAAATCTACTGTATAAGCACTACATTTTTCTGATCTTGGGTGAGGTGCTATTATTATTGCATTTCCACCTTTGATCGCAAACATTGAGTTACACATTGGAGTAACTATTGGATTAGTAGTTGGTGTTACTGCTGCTACAACTCCTACTGGTTTAGCAACCATAGTAAGAGCTTTCTTTGCATCTCTTTCTATAATACCAACAGTCTTTTTATCTCTTAAATTATTCCATATAGTCTTAGATTTCCCCTTATTTTTAGCTACCTTATCTTCATATACTCCCATTCTTGTTTCTTCAACAGCCATTTTAGCTAATTCTTCAGCATTATCATAAACAGTCTTTCCTATAACTTTAACTATAGCATCTAGCTCCTCTTGAGAATATGTAGCTAATTCAGCTTGCGCAACTCTTGCCTTTTCTACCATTTCTTCGATTAATTTTTTGTTATCCATATTAATTCCTCCTAAAATTCATTTTAATTTATTTTCTTAAGCTTCCATGTACTCTTCAGTTATCTTCATACTACCTGTGTCCATAAATCTAGAATGCCATGACAATGCTTCTTCTAGTATATGTGGAGTATGCTTTGCACCTCTTTCATTTGCTCTATTATAATAATCTAACAACATAGGTTTATAATCTGGATGGGCACAATTATTAATGATTTCTAATGCTCTCTCCTTTGGACTAAGCCCTCTTAAGTCTGCAATACCTTGTTCAGTTATTAAAACCATTACATCATGCTCTGTATGATCTACATGAGATACCATAGGAACAATTGATGATATAGCTCCTCTTTTTGCTGTTGAAGCTGTTGTGAATATTGTTATATAACTATTTCTAGCAAAATCTCCTGAACCACCTATACCATTCATCATTTTAGAGCCCATTATATGAGTAGAATTCACATTACCATAAATATCTACTTCTAGAGCTGTATTCATAGCAATAACTCCAAGTCTTCTAGCTACCTCTGGATTATTACTAATCTCTTCTGGTCTTAATATTATTTTATCTTTAAAGAAATCTATCTCTTTTAAGAATCTTTCAAATCCTTCTGGTGAAGGGCTAATAGCAGTTGTAGATATAATATTGGCCTTACCGCACCTTAATAAATCTAACATTGAATCTTGTACAACTTCTGTATAGCATGTAAGTCCTTTAAATTCAGATTCACACAATCCATAAAGTACAGCATTTGCAACACTTCCTACTCCTGATTGTAGTGGAAGTAAATTTTCTGGAAGTCTTCCTTCTTTAACTTCTTTTCTAAAAAACTTTAATATATTATCTGATATTTTTCTTGAAACCTCATCTGGTTCAGTAAGAGGTCTTGCCTTATCTTTCATATCAGTTTTTACTATTGCTACTATCTTATCTAACCCACATTCTATGTAAGGTTTACCTACTCTATCTCCTGTTTTATTTATAGGAATAGGTTTTCTATATGGTGGATTTTCATTGATATATATATCTGCCATCCCTTCAAGCTCCATTGGTTTAGCTGTATTAATTTCAACAATTACCTTATCTGCACTTTTAATGAATGCTGGAGTATTTCCAACTGCTGTTGTTGGGATTATATCCCCATCTTCAGTAATTGCTAATGCCTCTACAATAGCTAGGTCTACTTTTGGCAGAACTCCACAATTTAAATATTGTGTTGAATGGCTTAGATGCATATCTAAATACTCTACATTACCTGCATTAATTTCATTTCTTAATGTAGAATTTGTTTGATATGGCAATCTTTTATTTATTATTCCAGCCTCAGCCCATGCTCCATCAACCTCTGGGCCTAATGATGCACCAGAATATAAGGTTAATTTCATTTTTTCACCTGTTCTCTTTACCTTTTCTGCAAGTGTTAGTGGTACTATCTTTGGATAACCTGATGGTGTAAATCCACTTACTCCTATGACCATTCCATCTTTTATATAATCTGTTGCCTCCTCAGCGGATACAACTTTATTCAATAGTTCTTTGCTTCTGATTCGTTCCATATTAATCATATGTACCCTCACTTTCTCCCATAAGCTTTCTCATAAGATTCCCTATAACTTTTCTCTTTCTAATTCCACTACCATAGTTGATTCAATATTTTCTTCTGACTTTTCTTCTGATTTCTTCGCACTAAAGCTAATATATGAACCAACTATAATAAATCCTATTCCAATTATCATAGTTGGAACAATATCTTCTCCAAGTATAATAACTGCTAATATTGTCGCTAGTGCTGGTTTAATTAGAAAAACCATTGATGCTGTAACAGCTGATGTTAGCTTGATAGCTCCAAGATAGAATATATATCCAAGTGCCTTGATGAAAATTCCCATGTATAATAGCACTAAAATGCTTTGGAAATTTATTCCTGATAGTATAGGTCTTCCTGTAGCTATTAATATAGCTAGTAACATTATTGATCCAAAATAGAAGACAAAGCAGTTAAATATGTATCCACCGTATTTTGCTATTTTCATCTTACTTACTACTGCAAATAACGCCCAAGCTATCGCAGCTCCTAAAGAAAGACCTATTCCAATTAAATCTGTTCCTCCTTCAGAACCTTGAATAATTTTGCTTGGATTAAAGATTATAACAACACCTATAATACTTATTATTAAAGATATTAAAGTTTTTTTATTTACCTTCTCTTTTAAAAGGAAGTATGCAAAAGGTACTGTAAATACCGCATTAGCACTAAATATTACTGCACTTGTTGATGCTTGAACGTATTTTCCCGCAAGGGATAATAAACTCATTGATATTGGTATAGATAACGCAGCATTTATTGCAAAATATCCACAGTCCTTACCTTTAATTTTCATATTTTTCTGTTTCAAATCTTTAATAGCTGATGGAGTTAATAATACTGCTGCTATTAAAGATACTATGAAGTTTAATTGAAATATATCAAGGTGGTTTTGCATAAGCATTTTATTGGATATTTCTTGTGTACTATATAACAAAGCAGTCAAAACTATAAATATATATCCTTTTTTCATAAGGTTCTCTCTCCTTTAAACTTAAACTGAATTTATAACACTCAAAAAGTCAAATCAATTATGTCCATTTAAAAGTATACGTTTTCTAACAGCCTTGTTAATGTTTTAACAGTTTTCCGCAAATAAAAAATCATTTAAAATTTTGTATTGAACTTCTTTTCGAAGCTTTCTATTAATTCCGTTCTAAAATCTGGGTGAGCTATATTTATAAGTGCCTTAGCTCTATCCCTTAATGTTTTACCACGAAGTCTTGCTATTCCATATTCAGTAACTATATAATCAACATCATTTCTTGAAGTTGTAACAGTAGCTCCATCATCTAGTCTAGATACTATTCTAGATACTTTACCTCTACCTGCTGTAGATGGCATAGCAATTATAGATTTACCGCCTTTTGCCATCATTGCTCCTCTTACAAAGTCTACTTGACCTCCAACTCCACTTATTTGTTTATCTCCTATGCTTTCTGAACATACTTGTCCCATTAGATCTACTTGAACACAAGAGTTAATTGAAATAATATTATCATTTTTAGCTACAACTACAGGATTATTTACATAGTCTACTGGATACATTTCCACATCTGGATTATTATTTATGTAGTCATATAATTTTTTAGTACCCATAATAAATGAAACTACAGTTTTTCCAGGATGTAATGATTTCTTTTTATTTGTTATTACACCTGCTTCTACTAATTCTACTACTCCATCTGAAATCATCTCAGAGTGTATACCAAGATCTTTTTTATCTTTTAAGAATAGTAAAACTGCATCAGGAATAGCTCCAATCCCCAGCTGTAATGTGTCTCCATCATTTATTAATGATGCACAATTTTCACCTATAGCTCTTTCCACATCTCCTATTTTAGGTGGATGAAGCTCAATTAAAGGATATGAAGCCTCTACTATATAATCTAAATCCTTTACATTTATAAGTGTATCTCCACCTGTTCTTGGCATTTGATCGTTAACCTCTGCAATTACTATCTTTGCAGATTCTGCTGCTGGCTTTGTGTAATCTACTGATACCCCAAAACTACAATTACCATTTTCATCTGGTGAACTAACCTGTACTAATGCTACATCTACAGGCAAAAAACCTTCTCTAAACATTTTAGGAACTTCACTAAAGAAGCAAGTTGTAAAATCAGCTCTTCCTGAATTAACAGCCTCTCTAGTACTTCCTCCAACAAATATAGCATTATGTCTGAAATGCTCCTCCATTCCTGGCTGAGCATATTCAGCTCCTCCCATAGCAACCATATGAACTATCTCAACATCCTTATATTGATCTTTATTATCAACCATAGCTCTTAGGAGAATTCCTGGTTCTCCGCAAGCATGACCTGTAACAACTCTGTCTCCAGATTTTATTTTAGAGACTGCTTCCTCTGGTGTTACAATCTTACTCTTATAAGTCTCTCTCCATTCCATTAGTCATCTCTCCCCCTTTGGCTATATACTGAACTAATCTTCTATTCTAGCAATAGCTTTAGCAAGTTTTTTCTTCTTACCTAAGTTGGATTGTCTTGCTATCATTATTCTTTGAGCTTGTGGTGAACCTGCTCCATGCATTGATTCAGTTCTATAACCAACTGCTGCAGTTCCTAATGTAATATTTTCAATTAATCTTAAAATCTTCATTCTATCTATAGTTGGTACTGAGTCTACTCCAACTAAGTATTTTTCAACATAATGTCCTACCTTCTTATTTCTGAAATCTTGTTCTGAAGGCATTGTAACCATTATTCCACCTGCTATATCTTCGGCAAGTCTTGCAATTTCATATGGGAATCTTGTAACATTTTGCTTACATACATTAGCAAGAAGTAAATCTATTAAATAGTTACCTGCTTCAGTCTTATCTCCTTCTGCTGAACAAGCTATTCCACATGCAAATAAAGTTTCATTTAAATGAGTCATTTCTATAAGCTTATCTTTTATATGAGAAGCTTTTGCTGCTCCGTTATAATCAGCAGCTAATGCAGCAGCTCCAATTAAAACATCACCAACTCCAACTTTACATCCACCGTAACTTTGTCTATGGTATCCTGCAAATCTTTCAACTAGCATTCCAGCAAATTCAGTTTCGCCATCTAAGAATATTCTCTCATTTGGAACAAAAACATCATCAAATACTACTAGCGCTTCTTGTCCTCCAAAATTATAGTTACCTACATCTATGTCTGCTCCTTCTTCTAGCTTTCTTGTATCACATGATTGTCTACCCATTATAATTACTATTCCTTCAGTATCTGTTGGTACTGAGAATGATATAGCATAATCTTTATCCTCTGGTCTCATTGCTATAGTAGGCATTACTAATATTTCATGAGAGTTTGTCATACCAGTTTGGTGAGCTTTTGCTCCTCTAACAACAACACCATCAGGTCTTCTTTCAACAACTCTTAAATATAGATCTGGATCAGATTGCTTACTTGGTGATAAACCTCTATCTCCTTTAGGATCTGTCATTGCTCCATCTACTGTTAAATCATTTTCTTGAACATATTTAGCAAATTTCTTAAATCTTTCAAAATAATCTGTTTTATAAGCCTTATCTATTTCGAATGTTGTGCTATATTCTGCATTAAAAGCATCCATACCAACACATCTTTGGAAACATGCAGCTGTCTTTTGACCAAGAAGTCTTTGCATCTTTACTTTTTTGATTAAATCCTCTGTATTTTGATGCATATGTGTGAAACGATTTACTTTTTCACCAGTTAAATTTGAAGTAGCTGTCATTAAATCCTCGTATTCAGACATTTGAGCTAAATCATATGTCATTTTAACTGAGTTAAGAGATGGTCGAAGGATTGGATGATCCACAACATTCTCTATTTTTTCTCCAAACATATAGACATTTAAATTAAGTTTTCTTAGACTCTCTACATACTGTTCTCCTGTCATTAAAGCCATTACTAATCATTCCTCCCGTATTTTTTGAATTATCTAAATATTTTTAATTTTTTGTTATGCCTATATATAGAGCAATCTTTATGCCAATATATATAATTTCTTATAAAAATTTCTTAAAACCCACTATATATGTAGAATAGATTGTTTATTTTTTAACTAATTTGAATTTATAAATTTATATGAAAATTTATTTTTTGTTGCAATATATCAACAATTTTAATATTTTCTCAATATTATTCCTCTATAAGTAAGTGTATTAGCCTATCAGCATACTCTTGTTGCATTATTGCAACAAATTGCAATAATGCAACAGAAATGAAATTGTTTAATAATTAACACTACACCACCTAACAAGCTCATTTAATACAAGTGAACCATCCCATGGAAAATCATAAATATTCATTGTACCTACTCTATTTATTCTATCAACACCTTTCTCAGTGCTCATATTAGAAAATTCCATTAGTTTTTCAATATTTTCAAAAGCAACTCCAACACATTGAATTCTAGGTGTTATGAGAGGTACTATGTCCTTTACATTATTTACTTCTTTTAAAAATATAGTTCTGCATCCTATAGGCTCTTCTAATTTTATATCTCTATCAATTAAAATTGTATAGTCTAAGCCTTTACTACACACTAATGTCTTATCTATACTTAATCCGTATTCACCACGTTTATTTATTATCTTTACAGCTACCCCCTCTAAAATATCAGTTAGAGGAGCTCTTTTATTAATTCTTTCAAAGGCTTCTGCTAATCTTCCCCCTACTTCTTCCAAAGAACACAAGCTCTTTTCAAGGAATACTACCTGTGGTGAAGAGCATGCTCTTTGATCAAAAGCTATTATATCTTTTACAAGTCCTTCAAAATACTCATTATTCTTTGATGATTCAATAGCATCTTTATCAAATACGGCAAATGAGTATTTAGGACCAAATACTAAATCCTTGCAAGTAGTTTTCCTCTGTAGCTTCAGTATTTCTTTAACTGCTCTCTCACCACCCCAAATAACTCTAGCATCTGATATTAAAGACATTTTATTATTTAAATCCATCCTATCACTATCAAAATATACTAGACATATATTTTTTAAAAGGCTCACGCCAGTATATATTCTCCCATCATACTCAACTTCTATATCATCTAATAAACTGAATAATCTGATTGCATCCTTAATAACTTCTTTAGGTATCCTCAAAATATTACTGTTTCTGCACAATAATGAATGAAATGACGAATATATAGATAGTGTAGGAACATTCCCTGCTATCCAATGTGAAGTTATCCCTCTCCCTTGAGCCTTCAGGAGCTTTCCACCTTCAACTTGTAAAAACTTATCTAGATATTCTAAATTTCCTAAACTTGTCTTAATTAATCTAATTAAATTATTCTTTTTTAAATATAATGATAGATATGCAACTCCTTCTATATCTGCTAATTCCCTAGAAATTAATAGCCTTTTACTGTACTTATCTAATAATGAAATCATTACTTGAATAGGCATTCCTTGAAGCTCGGATATATTGTGCTTCATTATTTTCTCAATACATGAAAAGTCCTCATATTCTAATCCATTACAATAAAACTTACCGTCAATTCCATAGCATCTTATCATATGTCACCAGTCCTCTCAGCAAAAGTATCTCCGCACCCTCTGGTTTCAGTTTTTTCAGCTCTCGCTTTAAATTTAAAGTACTTTCCGCCTCTTCCACATTTACAATTGTCTACTCCAACCAATTCTCCTATATCTTCAGTTAGAATACCTTGTGATGGATAGCTAGATCCTAAAATACTTATAACTTCTATTAATCCAGATTTACCTATCTCAACCTCGTCTAAGGTAAGGATATCCCTTATGATAACATCTGCAAAATCAGGAACATGCTTATAACCACATTCACAGTCTATAAACACAACTCCAACCTGCTCTACCATTCCATAGAAATCAATTATATTATTTTCTTTAGTATTTAAGTGCTTTGCTAGGACTTTAGAGAATTCCTCTTTATCAATCTTCTTTTTAATTAGCTTTTTCCACCCACCACTATGTAACAATTTAGACTTTGGTAGATTTAGTGATAATCCTATTTTCTCTAGTTCCTGTATAAACTTTGACCATATTATATATGTAAACCCATAAATTAATACTTCCTCTTCACCATAATTATCTGCGAAGTCTTGGACCCTTTTTAAATTTAGCTTTAAGTCATCATCTGACTTATCCATAGCATATACAATTTTACTAGCAAAACTACTAACTCCTCTTATGGCTGCACCTCTAGCTGTAATTGAGTCTCCTCTTTTGTTAGAGGCCTCACTATCTATAACTAGCATAGGTCTTCTTTTTCCACCAAGAAAATCATTTAGAGTAGAAATTAGACCCTGTGTTTGTCTTATTGAAGTTTTTTTATCTATATATATTTTGCTAGGTATACCGGTAGTAGTGGCACTTGAATTTAGGATTCTGACTACATCATTAAAAGTACAAGTATTAAGATCAAAGGACTTAAACATATTAACAGGTATAAAAGGCACTTCTTCTAAAGAATTTACTTTCTCTATATTTAAGTTTAATTTGTTATATAAACTATTTATATTTTCATTGTTTCTATTATGCTTAAGTTGAGGTTTGATAATTTCTAAAAGTTCTTTTTCCTTATCATTTTGATTTCTACAAAATTGATCCCTAAATATAATATCATCAATACTCTTGTCATTACCCATTGCTCTCACTCTTTTCTTTTAGCTTTTTAAAAAGAATCTTCCCTGAAGAATTCTTTGGTAGTGAATCCATAAATTCTATATATTTAGGCACCTTAAAACTAGAGAGGTTCTCCTTACAAAAGTTAATTACATACTTATGGTCTATGGTCTTGTCATTTACAGCTATAAAAGCTTTAATGCCTTCTCCTAGAAAATCATCCTCTACCCCCACCACAGCACATTCTATAACCTGAGGAATTCTAACTATTACATCCTCTATTTCTCTTGGACTTATTCTATTTCCACCACTTTTTATTATATTTTTTTCTCTAGCTACTATATAAATATATCCATCCTCATCAATTTGAGCTAAATCCCCAGTGTAAAGCCATCCATCTCTTATAACCAGTTTAGTTTCTTCAGGATTATTAAAATATCCCTTCATAACGTTTTCACCCTTTGCAATAAGGTGTCCAACTTCATTAACCTTTACACAATCTCCATTCTCATTAACAATCTTAAGTGCTACTCCAGGTATACCTTTACCTATAGACCCAAGCTTTTCCTTTATCTTTTCAGGCGGAAGATATGAAAGTCTTGCAGTCCCTTCTGTTTGACCATACATTATATATAAGTCTGTGTTTGGCAATGTATCTATAAGCTCTTTGATGAAGGAATTTGCAAGCATTCCTCCTGCTTGAGTTATATATCTAAGGCTGTTAAACTTCATATTTTTCATATCAGTCATCCTTAATAAAATCTGATATGTACTTGGTACTCCTGCAATGCTTGTACAACTATACTTATTTATATCTTCTAGAACATCTTGTGGAAACATAAATTTATTATTTATGACTAAGCTTCCACAAACTCTAAAATGTGTGTGAAGAAGAGATGTTCCATAACAATAATAAAATGGTAACACAACCTCTACCCTATCATTTTTAGTAAGCTTTAAATATTCTATTATAGAGTTTGTATTATGAATTAAGTTCTTATGAGTTAACATTACACCTTTAGGTTTTGATGTAGACCCTGAAGTAAATATCATAACTGCTACATCCTCATCTGAAACTTTTTCTTTTTTTTTATTGCAGTTATCTGATGTATTTATTTGTACATTATCAGAAAAATCTTCAGTTATAATTAATGGACCTTTATCTTCTATGTAATTTATTTTTTTAATATATTTATTTTGTATAAATATAGCCTTAGGCTTTACAGTATCAATAATATAACCTATTTCACTTTCCTTTAAAGTAGGATTTATTGGAACACATACATTTCCATTTTTTATTATTCCAAAATAGGATTCAATAAAAAATCTAGAGTTATCTGAAATTAAAATAACAGTATCACCTTTAACTATATCTATATTTTTTAATAAGGATTGTATCTTTATTACACCATCATATATATCTCTATACCTGATTTTTTCATTGTGAATAACTGCTACCTCATCTAGATTATGTGAATACTCAAAAATATAATCAGTAAAAATCATAGTTCTACTTCATACTTTCCTAATATTTTCTTTATGTCTCCAATAGTATACATTCTTGATACGTCTATTACTTCAAGGGAAATATCAAATCCCTCTTCTAACTTTAATACTAGCTCAATATGTGCCATAGAATCCCATCCCTCTATTTCATCAGGACCTAACTCATCCTTTAAATCTTCTACATCCTTAATTTCAAAAAGCTCACAAAGTATCTTATTTAATTTGTCTAAATTTTTCATATATAATTTCCTCCATTTTGTTTATTAAATTTATACTTATTTTTAAAGCAAGTTTTGTGCCATTATTCTTTTTCTTTCTTATATTTTTTTTCGTATCTTTTTCTTTTTCTTACAAATGTAGATGCATCTATTCCTAAAACTGAAGCTGCACTTCTAACATTTCCGTATTTTTCAAAAGATTTTTTTATAAGCTTGTACTCTAACTGCTCTACCCCTAGCTTTAATGGAATTATCTCTTCATCCTGCGAAATATATTTATCCTTTAAATGTAGCCTATAGTTCTCAGATAAATCATTAATAGATATTTTTTGTTTATCACTCATAATAACTAATCTTTCTACCACATTTTTTAGTTCTCTAACATTCCCAGGCCAACTATATTCATAAAAGCACTTAAGTACCTCTGAGGTAAAATAGCTTTCAAGTCCATATTTTCCATTAAAATGTGATAAAAAATGATTTAATAATGGCATTATATCTTGTTTTCTCTCTCTTAAAGGTGGTATTACTATAGGAACAACATTAAGTCTATAGTATAAGTCTTCTCTAAAAGTCTTATTTGCTACCATTTCTTCTAAGTTTCTATTAGTTGCTGCAACTATCCTAACATCAACTTTTATAGGCTTTATAGCCCCAATTCTTGTAATTTCATTCTTTTGCAATACCCTAAGAAGCTTAACTTGCATATCTAATGGCAATTCACCAATTTCATCTAAAAATAAAGTTCCACCATCTGCCGCTTCAAATAGTCCTATCTTTCCAACTTTATTTGCTCCAGTAAATGAACCTTTTTCATAACCAAATAATTCTGCTTCAATAAGGGATTGAGGTATTGCTCCACAATTTATTTCTAAAAACTGTTCATTTCTTCTATTACTATTTTTATGTACATACTTAGATATCTCTTCTTTTCCAACTCCAGTCTCGCCTAAAACAAGAACAGTGGTATCCACTTTTGCTACTCTATTAGCTAGCTTTAGTGTTTGTAGCATCTTATGGTCTTCAGCAATTATCTCATCAGTATTTAAAACACTTGCCTTCATATGCTCTAGCTTTTGATAATACTTTTCTGTAATCTTCTCACTTCTCTCTAACTTTTCTTTAAGTTCTGCCAGAGCAGTAACATCTCTAACATTAGTAACTACTAATGAAATTCCATCTTCTTTATTGAATATAGGTGTGCTAGATATCATAACCTTTCTTCCGCTTTTATACTCTTGTTCCATTGTCACGCTTTTCTTGCTTTCTAAGACTAATAAAGTAGCTGATTTTGATATAAAACCCTCAATTTCTAAATCTCTCATATTCTTTCCTATCATATCAGCTCTTTTTAATCCTGTAATATCTTGATATGATTTATTTATTCTTAGGGTATTTGCCTCGCCGTCAGTTATGTATATCCCATCATAGGATGACTCTATTATTGAATCTAGTTCATCCCATGTGAACTCATATCTCTTACGATTCATGTTTTCGTTTACATGATTATTCATAATTCCTCGCCCCCGTTAAGTGTATATCTCTCTTTATAATACTCAAAATTTAGGTAATTTAAAAGATATTTCTAATTTTTATAAATATAATTAAATTTATACAAAAAATTTTTTCTTATAGAAATCAACTAATCTAATTAATTTATCCATTTAAATCCACCAAAAATAAAAAAATCATAACAATTATAATAAAATGTATAATTATTATGATTTTTTATTAAAACAACAAAAGGAGCTTTGCTCCTGATTATTTTTAACCAGGAACAATAGCCCCTTTCTTTATTATATTTCATTCTCTTTATTCTTTATTTATAATCCAGACTCTTTAAATTTATGTTCCATAAACATTGTTACTTTGTAGATATTTTTCTTTACAACTCCAAGAATAAAGAATATTACTCCAAATAAACAAAGCATCTTTATATCATGAATTGTATTACTCCATATTGGACCTGCTATGGCTTCTCTAAATCCATCAATTGCATAAGTAAATGGCCATAATGGTTCTAGAACTTCAAATATCTTTGGATTTGTTTGTATTGGATATATTCCTCCTGCCCCTGCTATTTGGAATACCATAATTACTACTGCTATTGCCTTACCTATATTACCAAATAATGAAACAAGGGTGAATATTATCATAGTAAATACTATACATGATAAAAGTCCCATTCCAAAGAATAATAAAGTATTTTCAGGTCTTACACCTAAAATCCCAATATCACCAGCTAATACTATAACAGTTTGAATTATACCTACTGTTAAAAATAATAGTAGCTTCCCAAAATGCTTTTGCATTACTGATATTTTTTCTCCATCTTCAAAATCTTCACATTCAGTTGTTAGAAGAGCTAACATTAGAAGTATTCCAACCCATATACCAAGTACGGTATAAAATGGTGTAAGTGCAACACCAAATATTCCTGTATCATAAACCTCTACAGTTTTAACTTCTATAGGTGATGACATAAATGATGCCATCTCATCTGGGCTTTTTTCCATCATTTTAATTGCTTCATCTAAACTGCTACTTGTAATATCTTTTGTTTCATTTTGAACTGAATTTAATTTACTCCTGAATTCAGTTAATTTAGAACTTACATTAGATATTTGTGATGATGCTACATCCCCACTTGCTATTCCAAAGTTTGCTAAAGCATTTAATTGTGGAATTACAACCTTGCTTCCCTCTAATACATTGTTAGCATTTGTAGCTCCTTGTGATATGTTACTTCCTATTGCATTTAATGCTGGTAATGTACTATTGTAAAAAGTATTACTTGAAGAAGTTAAATTGTTTGAAAAGCTTGTGCTTAAGTTATCTAATGTTTTAAGAAGCTTATCTGCACCGTCTGTAATTTTTCCTGAATCAATAAGTCCCTTTAAACTAGTTAATGTACTCTTATCTTGGGCTATTATTCCTTGAAGAGCACTTAAAATATCTATCTGCTTTTGTATTTTATCATCTTTAGAAGTTTTATTTACATCTTCTAAAGTCTGTTTATTGGATTCTATAGTTTTATTTAATGTATCAAGAGTTGACTGCATTTGATCTATTGTTTTATCTAATGCTATAACATCTACAGGATTATTATTTATATCACCAAGCTTATTTAAAAGCTCATTATATTTATCATTTATCATTTGTATTTGAAGCAGATCATTTTTCATTCCATTACTTAAATTCTGAGTACTTAACTGTGTATTTGTTATTAAATCCTTACTTCCTTGTACCATACCTTGAAGAGAATTTATTGAGTTAGTAACAGTTGGTAATTGATTCTTTGCTTCACCTAAATATTTTTGAATATCACTTATATCTCCTGTTGAAGTATTTAATTGATTTGATATTTTATTTAAGTTATTTTGTGCCTGATCTAAAGAGGTTTTAAGCTCTAATATTTGTGGCTTATTCTTTTTAATTTCGTCTCCAAATTTATTTAAATACTTAAACGCTTCTTTATTTACAGTATCTATAAAATTACTTTTTATCTCTTGTGTTAAGTGGCTTTTAGCTACAGATGTTATCTTAGTTGCTATAGCATTTACTTTTTCATTTGCTTTATATATTATATCTGGTTTTTTAGGGTCTTTAGTTGATAGACTAACTAAATCACTAGAAAAATTTTGAGGTATCTCTATTAACGCATAATAGTTTCCTTCATTTAATCCATAATTTCCTTGCCAATCCCCAACAAACTGCCATCCTATATCTTTATTTTTCTTTAATTGATCAACAATTTTATTCCCTACATTGACACTTTCACCATTTATGGTTGCTCCTGTATCTTCATTTACTACTGCAACAGGTATTGATCCTGTATTTACGTAGGGGTTCCAGCATGCCTTTATATTTACCCATGCATAAAGTGAAGGAATAAAGGATAGACCAGTTATAATAATTATAGCTGCTGGATTTTTAATGATATTTTTTATATCTCTCTTAAAAACCTTGAATATTTTTTTCATGTTTTCCTCCTAAAGAATAATCCTTCTATTCCGCTATTCCTGATTCTTCAAATTTATCTTCAAATTTCTTTACTTGTTTACATACCTTTTCCTTAAATAATATACCTATAATTAATGCTATTGCTGCAAATACAATTAACATTACAATATCAAGTACTACGCTACTTATAAGAGGTCCAGCTATAGCTTCTCTAAAACCTCCAAGTCCATAAGTAAATGGGAAAAATGGTTGTAATACTCTAAAGAATTTTGGATCAACTTCAATTGGATAAGTTCCTCCTGAACCTGCAATTTGAATTACCATAAGTATTATTGCAATTGCTTTACCTATATTTCCAAATAGTGATACTAATGTATAGATAATCGTACAAAATGATAAGGAACAAAGGATACCAAATAATATAAATAACGGTGTATTTACAGTTTGAACTCCTAATAAATACTTATCACCTAATGCAATAATAAATCCTTGTATTGATCCAAGTAATGCAAATGTAATAAATTTCCCTAAATATTTTTGTCTTATAGTAAGATTTTCGCTTCCTTCAAATTCAGTTACAGCTGTTGAAAGAAGTGATGTTAATACAAGTCCTCCAACCCATGTTGCAAGTACAGAGTATATCGGCGCCATACCTGAGCCATAGTTTGCAACCTTATATATTGATTCGTCTTTAATATTAAATGGGTTTGATATATACTCGCCCATAACTTCTGGCTTACTTTGAAGTATTGATACAATAGCAGCTAGATTATCATTGCTAACTTCTCCAAGCTTTTTGCTTAGTTCACCTATTCCACCTTTAAAATACTCTAGTTTTTCTTTTAAATCATTTGCTGTATCTGCTGTCAAGCTTGTACCTTGTAATGCTGATCCTATAAGTTTATCTATATTTGTTACCATTCCCTTTGAGCTACCAAGTAGCTTATTTGCTTCTTCTGTTGCTTTAATATAATTATCACAAATTCCTGTAAGTGCCTTTTTAGTATTTGTATTGTACTCATTTATAACTGAATTTGTTTTGTTATTCATTGAAGAATTTAAAGAATCTAACTGACTTAATATATTACTATTTAACTTTCCTGTTGATTGAAGAGATTTATCTAAATCATTTAGCTTATCATTTTCATTATTTAATGATGCCTTCAAATTGTTCAATGAAGAAATAATATCAGAAATCTTACTATTACTTGCTTTCTTATTTAATTCATTCAAGAATTTTACGATATTATCAATACTGCCATTCATGTAGCTGATTTCTTGCTTCATTATTGATATTGTTGTACTTACTCCTTCAGAAGTTCCAGATGATAATGCTTTATTTAAACTTTCTAATAAAACACTCATTTTATTTCCTGAGGAATGTATTTGATTCAAATTAATATCTAAGCTATTAAAAGAATTATTCATTGTATTTTTTGTATAAGTAGTTAATTCCTTTGACTCTTTAGTGCTATCTTGAATTGTATTAATTCCACTTGTTATTTGTGGAAGAGTATCTTTTATACTGCTTAGATAAGTATTTAAGTTTTTAGCATTATTACTTGTATCTCCTAATGCACCTAATATAAGATCAATATTCTTATTTATATTAATTACAGCATTTTTAAGCTGAATTATTTCATCCTTATTCTTTTCAAGCTTATCTCCAACTTGATTAAGTGAAGAAAATACAGTCTTATTTACAGTTGATACAAAATTAGATTTAATCTCATTAACTAGCTGTCCTTCTGCAACTTCTGTAATCTTACCTGCAACTGGATTTGCCTTTGTATCAACCTTATATGTAATTTCTGGCTTCTTAGGGCTATCTGTTGTAAGACTTGTAAGATCCTTTGAGAAATTCTCTGGAATTTCTATAATAGCATAGTATGTACCATCTATAATACCTATATTAGCTTGCTTAGAATTAACAAATTTCCATCCTATTGATTTATTATTTTTAAGTTCAGAAACTACTTCATCCCCCATGTTCATTTCCTTAGAACCTATGGTTGTCCCTTTATCGTTATTGACCACAGCTATTGGAACTGTACTTGTATTTTCGTAAGGATTCCAACAAGCTTCTATGTTTACCCATGCATAAAGTGAAGGGATAACACATACACCAGCTATTATTAGCATTGCAACTGGATTTTTAATAATTGCTCTCATATCTCTCTTAAATACAGAAAGAATATTTTTCATAATTCACCTCCAAATATTTTCACAATATTAATTTTATCAACTTTAAATGTATTAATATAAAATTTTCTGTTAAGTTTTTATGTCTTATTTTCTATCACATATAGTTATGTCGTATAAAATCTCAATATATATATATAACTATTAATGAAATGTTTATATTTATTTAACTAATTTATAGCTTTAATGTGATAAAGTTAAATATTATATATAAAACAACATTGACATTTAGGAGGAACATAATGAGCGAAAATCATCATAAAAAACTGACACTTATATCACTAATACTAATGATATTTACCTCTGTATTTGGATTTACAAATATAGCTAGAGCCTACTTACTTATGGGTTATGGTGCAATCCCATGGTACATATTATCAGCAATTACATTCTTTATTCCATATTCATTCATGATGGCTGAATACGGTGCTGCTTTTAAAAATGAAAAAGGTGGAATTTATTCATGGATGGACAAATCCGTAGGATCTAAGTATGCCTTTGTTGTAACATTTATGTGGTATACTTCATATATAATTTGGATGGTATCTACATCATCATCAATATGGGTTCCACTTTCTAATATGATATTTGGAGAAGATAAAACTTCTACTTGGTCTTTATTTGGATTAAGTGCCCCACATACTATGGCAGTTCTTGCAATAATATTATTTATTATAATTACAATCACTGCTTCAAAAGGATTAAATGGAATTAAAAAAGTTACATCTATTGGTGGTACATTTATAGCACTTTCAAATATAGTTTTACTAGTTGGTGCAATTATAGTACTTGTAGCAAATGATTTTAAATTAGCACAACCAATTACAGCCTCATCATTTGTTTCTTCACCAAATCCAGCCTATCAATCACCTATTGGTATTTTAGGATTTATGGTTTTTGCAATCTTTGCATATGGTGGACTTGAAGCTATTGGTGGATTAGTTGACCAAACTGAACATCCAGAAAAAACTTTCCCTAAAGGAGTTAAAATAGCTGCTATAGTTATTGCAATTGGATATTCTCTTGGAATACTATGTGTTGGCTTCTTTACAAATTGGACTATTACACTTGATAAAACTACAGTTAATATGGCCAATGCAGGTTACGTTGTTATGCATAACTTAGGTTATACTTTAGGTCTTGCATTAAATCTTGGTTCATCTGGTGCAGCAGCTTTAGGCGCATTCTTCTCAAGATTTATTGGACTATCAATGTTCTTAGCACTAATGGGAGCATTCTTCACATTAACATACTCTCCAATAAAACAACTTATTGAGGGTACACCTAAAGCAATATGGCCAAAATCATGGGTTAAGCTTGATAAAAATAATATGCCAAAGAATGCAATGTGGGTTCAATGCATTGTAGTTGTAGCTATTATTTTAATCTCATCATTTGGTGGAGATACAGCTTCAACATTCTTAAATTATTTAATACTAATGAGTAATGTTGCTATGACAATTCCTTATGCATTTATTGCTTTTGCATTTATTTCATTTAAGAAAAAGGAAAATATACATAAGCCATTTGTTATGTATAAGAGTCATACATCAACAACAATTTGGACAATTATAGTAATAATAACTATTGCCTTTGCAAATATATTTACTATAATAAAACCAATATTAGACTCTGGCGACTATGTTGCAACAATATTCCAAATTGCAGGCCCAGTAGTATTTGGTGCTATTGCATTAATACTTTATGATAGATATGAAAAGAAACTAAAATTTAATAAGTAAGTTTTTAATCTCTTACTAAAATCAAACAAAAGAAGGCATATAATTGCTTAAAATTATATGCCTTCTTTTATATTAACTATATTTCTTCTTATTATTTATATTAACTATATTTCATATTAGTTCTGCTTTATCATTAACTTTAATAGTTCCACCTTTTAGAACTTTACTAAAGACGCCATGTATAGGCATTATACACTTTCCTACTCTATGGAATATTTCACATTCATTATGGCACTTCTTCCCTATTTGAGTTATTTCTAGGATAGCCTCTCCTATTTGAATCTTTTGACCCACTGGAAGTTTATCAACTTCTATTCCATCTATTACGATGTTTTCTCCAAAATCTCCAAACTTAACATTACCACCTTGTGCGTTGAAGTCTTCGATCTTTTTAAGCTCTAATAAGCTTACTTGTCTATGCCACTTTCCTGCATGAGCATCATCTTTTACTCCAAAATCTTCAATTAAAAGCGCCTCTTCTACTTTATATTTCGCAGTTCCTTTTTTAGGACTTGTGCAAATTGCTGCTATCTTTGCCATAGCTATCCTCCTATTTCATTCATAAACTTTTCTTCTTTATTGTTATCCTGAACCTTAAATAAATACTTTTCTGGCTTATTATATATGCCATCTTTAATTGTAGCTTTTAACTCATCATCACTAACTCCATTTTCTAAAAGAGCTTTAAGATTGATTCCACTTTTCCAATTTAGGCATTGCTTAAGCATTCCATCTGTTGTAATTCTTATTCTATTACAATCACTGCAAAAACAATTACTCATAGCACTTATGAACCCAACTCTACCTATTGCATTTTCGAGCTTTATATACTCAGCCGGTCCATCGTGCATATTTCTCTTTTCTTCTTTGAATTTAAGCTCTTTATCCTTTAAAAATTTAATTAATTCTTCGTTTGATAATCCAGTATACTTTTTGCCTTCACCTATTGGCATAAGTTCTATAAATCTAACATCTATATTCTTATTTAATGTTAAGTTTACTAAATCAATTATTTCATCATCATTAATGCCCTTAATTATAACTACATTTAGCTTAACCTTAATTCCTCTCTCTAAACATTTATCAATAGCTGATAAAACCTTATCTAAGCTTCCGCCTCTTGTTATTTTAGAGTATTTAACTTTATCTAATGTATCTAAACTTATATTTACCTTCTTTAGTCCATTATCAATTAGCTCATTTGCTTTATCATCTAATAATATTCCGTTTGTTGTAATTGCAATTTCTTCTATTCCATCTATAGAATTTATCCTTTTTATTAAGTCAACTATCCCAGGACATACAAGAGGTTCTCCCCCTGTAAGTCTTATCTTTCTAATACCAAGCTTTGATGCTTCCCTTGCAATTCTATAAATTTCTTCATTAGAAAGTCTCTTCTCTTCTTTGCAGAATACACTTCCTTTCTCTGGCATGCAATATACACATCTTAAATTACATTTATCAGTAATAGAAATTCTAAGATAGTCTACATTTCTTCCATATCTATCTTGTATTGTCCTCACCTCAAAACACTAATAATTAAATTCTCCACTCTTTCCACCAGTCTTTTTAACTAAGTGTATTCCGTCTATTTCCATTCTCTTATCTACAGCTTTACACATATCATAAATAGTTAATGCTGCAACAGAAACTCCTGTTAAAGCTTCCATTTCAACACCTGTCTTTTCAAAGATTTTCACTTTAGAATTAATTATAATCTCTGAATTATCTTCATCTATTTCAAAATCTATACTACATCCATTTATCATAAGTGGGTGACACATTGGAATTAAATCTGATGCTTTTTTAATAGCCATAATACCAGCTACTCTTGCTACTCCAAGAACATCACCTTTTCCTATCTCTCCATTTTTTATAAGTGCAATAGTCTCTTTACTAGTTTTAACTTTTCCTGTTGCAATTGCAACTCTCTCAGTTTTATTCTTTTCAGTTACATCTACCATAACTGCATTTCCTTCATTATCAAAATGCGTAAATCTATCTTTCATAAAATTATTCTCCTTTTCCGAAGGAACAGTGTGGAAAGGTGCAAACTTCACAGCTTAAGCATAATCCTCCATGTCCATATAACGCAATATCTCTAAAACTTAATCTTTCATCACTTAATATTCTAGGTAACACTAAATCAAAGACAGTTCTCTTAGAATACATTACACATCCTGGTAGACCTAATATCGGAATATCTCCACTATATGCTAATAATAGCATTGCTCCTGGAAGTACTGGTGCACCATATGTTATAACTTCTGCTCCGCAATCTTTTATTGCAGTTGGAGTTACATCATCAGGGTCTACAGACATACCACCTGTACATACTATCATTTCTGCACCTGAATCTATAGCCTTCTTAATTTCTAAAGCTATTCCTTCTTTATCATCTGGAAGTATAACCTGATTTTCTAAAGTACATCCGAAATACTCTATCTTTTTCTTTACAGCAGGTCCAAATGCGTCCTTTATTCTTCCATGATATACTTCACTTCCTGTAGTTATCATGTGTACCTTTTTAGGTTTAATATCTATAACTTTAATTATCTTTTCTTTTATTAATTTCTCTGCTTCTATTATCTTTTCTTCATCAATTACTAAAGGAATTACTCTTGTTGCACCAACAAGCTCACCTTTCTTTACAGGAGTATTATTTTGTATAGTTGAAACTATTATATCTCCTAGCATATTTATTTCTAGTAACTTTTCTTTATCTATTTTTAAAAGACCATCTTTTGAAGCTATAAAGTTAATCTTACCTTCTTTTATTTCTCCAAACTCTAATCCTTCTCCACAAACTAAATCTTTTAATCTTATAGCTGCATCATTTTCATGAAGAACACCCTCTTTATTTTCCCAGACATAAATATGTTCTTTTCCTATTGATAATAATTCATTTATATCTTCTTCTTTTATTATATGACCTTTTTTAAAGGCTCTTCCTTTAAACTCTCCCGGTACTATCTTTGTAATATCATGACATAATACCATTCCTACAGCATCTTGTACTCTAACACTCTTCATATTTGTTCTCTCCTTAAGATATTCTTTTAAGTATTCTGTTGTATGACATTGTTAAAATCACAGAAATAATAACAATTATAATAAGTATTGTCTTTGCAGTTGTTTCATCATTATTTTCTATAGCATAATACATAGCCATCGGAACTGTCTGAGTTTCTCCTGGAATATTTCCTGCAACTAATATAGTAGCACCAAATTCTCCAAAAACTCTTGCAATACTTAATATTAGCCCTGTAAGAATACCCTTTTTACATAATGGTAAACTAATCTTTTTAAATACTTGAATATTACTTGCTCCCATTTCTCTTGCTGCATTTTTTATATCCTCATTCACTCCTAAAAGTGGTGCTTTAATACTCTGATACATTACAGGAAGAGAAACAATAACACCTGCAACTACTGCTGCAAACCATGTAAATATTATTGTTAAATCAAAATTGTTAGAAAGAAATTCTCCAATAAATCCTCTTTTTCCTAAAATTATTAATATTAAATATCCTACAGCTGAAGGTGGAAGAAACATTGGGAAAATCATTATAGTCTCTATAAAACTCTTCCCCTTGATTCCTCTTTCAACTAAGAAATATGATCCAATTATTGATAATACTAAGGTTATAACTACTGAAACTATTACTACCTTAAATGATATGACAAATGCACTTAACATCATTTTTATTCTACTCCGAATCCGTATTCCTTAAATATCTCCTTGCTCTTATCACCCTTTAAAAAGTCAATAAACTTTTTACTTTCATTCATATTCTTACCATCTTTTAAGAGACATAAAGAATATTCTATCATCTTATGATAATCATTTGGTACTTCATAAACTATCTTACTATCCTTTAGATTCATAGCATCTGTTTTATAAACAAATCCATAATCTACATCTCCACTTTCAACATAGTTTACTACATTTGTAACGCTCTTTGCATAAATAAATTTATCTTTTAAAGAATCCCAAATCTTTAGGTTATCTAAAGTTTGTTTAGTATATTGTCCTGCTGGAACTGTTGATACTTCTCCAACTCCAATTTTACCTTTTACCTTCTTTAATTCATCTAAATTATCTATTTCCTTCTCATTATCTTTATTTCCTATAAGCACTAAAGAATTTCTTAGGAAATTATAAGTCTCATCTTTTTTTACTAATCCTTCATCTACTAATTCATTAGCATACTTAGTGTTTGCTGAAAAGAATATGTCAACATTTGCACCTTCAGCAATTTGCTTTTTAAGTGTTCCAGATCCACCGCTATTATAATTAACCTTTATTCCAGATTCCTTTTGGAATTCATCTTTAATTTTATCCATTGGTTTTTGTAGACTTGCTGCTATACTTACAGTGATCTCTTTATTTCCACTTTCTTTTTTACTTCCACATCCAGCTAATATTAACGAAAACGTCATAGCTCCAACTAACAGCCCTGCTATTACTTTCTTGCGCATTCTGAAGCACTTCCTTTCATTATATCTAATCCATGTTTTAAATCATTTAATATGTAATCTAATATTTCTTCACATGCCTTTGGGCTTCCTGGCATATTTACAATTAGTGTTTTGTTTCTAATACCAGCAGTCCCTCTAGATAACATTGCTCTTTTTGTTATTGTAAAGCTATAATTTCTAATAGCTTCTGCTATTCCAAGAGCTTCCTTATGTATTATATCTTTAGTTGCCTCTGGAGTTATGTCTCTATCACTAAAACCTGTCCCTCCTGTTGTAAGCACTAAATCCACACCTATCTCATCACTCATATATTTCATTTCATTTGCAAGTTCTTCTCTTTCATCTGGAAGAACTACATACCTTTTTGTTATAAACCCACACTTTTCAGTTATATTTTTTATAACTTCTCCACTCTTATCTTCACGTTCTCCTTTTGACCCTTTGTCACTACTGGTTATTATCCCTAGAGTATACATATTTAACATCTCCTCTCTTTTCCATTATATTTCAAACTTTCTAAACAGTCTATCAACATTTCGTAATCATTAATATAGACTTCTTTTACTCCTTGTATATTTAATTTTGTATCTGTTGCTAAACATATTAATTTATTCCTTGGAGTAATTATCTTCTTACTAACTTCTCCCCTAAATATTTCAATCTTTTGAAGAGAACTTTTTTTATATCCTTCTACTATTACAAAATCTTTATCAGATACCATATTAATTAATTCTTCAAGAGGCACTTCATTTTCTACTTCTTTTATCATTGCCATTCTATTTTTAGATGATATTATTACAGTTTCAGAACCTGCCTCTCTATGTCTATAAGTATCTTTTCCTTTTTTATCTATATCAAATCCATGAGCATCGTGTTTTATTGTTCCTACTGAATATCCTCTACTTTTAAGCTCTTTTATCATACCTTCAATAACTGTTGTTTTTCCAACATTCGATACTTCACTAACAACATTTACTACAAATGCCATGTTACTCACTCTCTTT
Organism: Clostridium sardiniense; assembly: GCF_019753795.1. Classification (NCBI taxonomy): domain Bacteria; kingdom Bacillati; phylum Bacillota; class Clostridia; order Eubacteriales; family Clostridiaceae; genus Clostridium; species Clostridium sardiniense. Next base: position 133,797 of record NZ_JAIKTU010000005.1, read on the forward strand.
TCTAATTAGTTTATTATACTCTTCTACAGTATTAATGTTTGAAAAGTTATCTTCTTCATTTATATCTATATATCTAGTATTTATATTTTCTAATAAGCTTTTAAGTCTGTAGTTATCTTTTTCAATCATTTCCTCTATAACACCTAAAATACTTTTCTTATAAATGCCACAAAGAGGTTGTATACGCCCATTAACTACTGGAATTAAAGCATCTTCTACAAAGTCATATTCCCCTAAATACTTTAAAATATCTCTACTTAAAAAAGGCATATCTCCTGCAACTATTAATATAGAAGAGAAGCTAGCCTTCTTTAATGAAGAATAGATACCACCAATCGGTCCTATGCCTTTAAAATCATCTAAAACTAATATAGCTCTATCTTTAAACTCTCTATATTTTTCTATATCATTGCAAGATATTATCTTTTCTTCATAATCTGAAATTGCATTTAATGCTCTTTCTATAAATCTACTTCCCTCAAACTCTAAAAAAGCTTTTATTTTATAGTTCATTCTTGTATTTTTTCCACCTGACAGTATTACTGCACTTTTTCTAATCATAATTATATTAATACCTTAACTTTGTCACCTTTCTTTAAAGATGTATTGGGTCTTACTTCAAGTATTGCATTGCTATTTATCATAGTGTGTACTTGACCTGGTGTTTGATATACATTATTTATATGAACTTCATTTTTAGAATTTATATTAACTCTTAAAAATCTTCTCTTGTTTGATACCTTATTAAAATCATCCATTAATATAGCTTCTCTCTCTTTAAGTGCTATTTCATCTGAAGATAGCATCTTACCTATGACTTCTCTACAAGTAAGTTCAAAGCTTGTAGCCGCTGCAACTGGCGTTCCTGATAACCCTATATATAATCTTCCATCTTTATGAGCTCCAAACATCGGAGAACCAGGCTTCATGTCTATCTTCCAAAATAAAATTTCATAACCTGCTTTCTCAGCACTTATTCTAACTCTATCTTTTTCTCCAACAGAAACTCCTCCTGTAGAAATTATAATATCGCAATTTTCCTCAAGCTCCTCTATAGCCTTAATTATTTCTAAGTCATCATCACATATAAGACTATAAACTATACTCTCGCAACCAAGCTCTTGTAATCTACTCTTTAGGAAATATCCATTACTATTATAAATTTTTCCATACTTTAATTTTGTTCCTGGATTTTGAATCTCATCTCCAGTATTTAATATTCCAACAACTGGTCTTTTATAAACCTTAATTTTATCAAGCCCAAGTGATGCTATACACATTATTTCTGATGATGTTATAAGTACATCTTTCTTTAAAAGCTTCGTTCCTATCTTAAAGTCTTCTCCTTTATAACAATAATTATCATAAGAATTATGTTCTTTATATATTTTAACTATAGAATCTTTATCTTCTAAGGTATCTTCCTGTCTTATAACACAATCAGCTCCATTTGGTATTGGTGCTCCTGTCATTATTCTTATTGCTTCACCTTTTCCGAGTTCTTTTTCCGATGCATAACCTGCATATATCTTATCTATAATTTTAAGTTCTATAGGATTTTCTTTAGATGCACCTTTAGTATCCTCTCCTCGTACTGCATATCCATCTAGAGGTGAACGTGGAAAAGGTGGATTATCAATTTTAGAATATATATCTTCATAAAGTACTCTACCTAATGAATCTTCAATACTAACTTCTTCATAATCCATTTTTTTCAATTTACTAAATAATAGCTCTCTAGCTTCCTCTAGACTTATCATAATACACTCTCTCCTTAAAATTAATAATAATGCTCACTCCTTATGCAGAATGAGCATTAAATTTAATTATTTTATTTCTTTATATTAATCGTTACATATTTGTATGATGGTTCTCTTGAGTAAGTATCAAAAGCCCCTTTTGTTAAAGTATTAATTTCAATATAATGCATTGGACCATATGCTTGATCTTTCTTAAGTCCAGCATTTATCTTAGCTTTTACTTTAACTACTTCTCCATTTGATGATGATACTTCAATCATATCTCCATCTTCTATACCATGAGCTTTAGCTATCTCTTCACTTATTTCTATATAAGCTTCAGCTGATGTAGTCTTTGTAACTATTGGTATTTCTCTTGTTCTAGTTTGAGTATGCCATTGTCCTACAGTACCTCTTCCTGTATTTAATATGTAAGGATACTCTTTACTTTGCTTTTCTCTATTCTCCTTTACATCTTCATACATAAACTTCATCTTACCATTTGGTCTGTAGTACTTTCCATCTTCAAAAAGTCTTCTTTCATCTTGCTCTAATTTATCACCCTTTTTAAATGGCCACTGAACTCCTCTACTCTCTCTAATCATATCATATTCTACACCTGTTATATCACAAGGCATTCCCTCTGATGATTTTTTAAGAAGTTCAAATACATCTCTTGGAGTTTTCCACATTTCCAATTCTTTTTCTTTACCTATAGCCTTACCTATTCCAGTTAGTATTTCAAAATCAGTAAGTTCATTTTCACCTTTTTCAATTAAAGGTACTAATGCAGACATTCTACGTTCTGTATTTATATATGTACCATTTTTCTTTATTCCAGGTATTGCTGGTAAGAATAAATCACAAAGTTTTGCAGTATCTGTATCACTATATAAATCTTGTACTACTAAGAAATCAATTTTTTCTGCTGCTTCTTTAAACTTATTATTATCAATCCATGAGTCAGCTGGGTTTGTTGAAACTATCCAAAGTGCTTTCATAGTTCCATCTAATGCACCTTGTATTATCTCTGGATACGCCATTGTTGGCTTAGTTGGGATATATTCATCCTTTATTCCCATAACCTTAGTTATAAACTTTCTATCCTCTTCACTTGCGTAATCTCTTCCAGCATAAAGACATGCAGTATTACTGTATAGTCTTGATCCCATAGCATTACATTGACCTGTAATTGAATTTGGACCTGTTCCTTCTCTTCCTATATTTCCAGTCATTACAGCAATATTTATTATTGCTTGTGCTGTTCTAACTGCCTCATATCCTTGATTAACTCCCATAGTCCACCAGAATGAAACTTTTTCTCCATTATGTATAGTTTCAGCCAATCTTTCTGTTTCTTCTATTGTTATTCCTGTATTTTCAAGAACATTCTCTAACTTATATTTACTAACATGTTCTTTGAAGCCTTCAAAGTCCTCTGTATACTTTTCAATATATTCTTCATCAATATACCCTTTTTGTATAAGAACATTAGCTAATGTATAAAGAAATTCTAAGTCAGCCTTTGGCTTTATTCCATACCATTCATCTGCAAATTTTGCAGTTTCTGATTTTCTAGGATCTATAACTATCTTTTTAGCACCCTTATTTTTTCTTATTCTTCCCCATAATACTGGATGTGCTACAGCTGGATTTGCTCCTATAAATATCATTGTATCAGAAAGTTCTAAATCATTTAAAGTATATGGTGGAGCATCAAATCCAAAGCTTTGTTTATATGCTACAACAGATGTTGCCATACAAAGTCTTGTATTACCATCTCCATGCATTCCCATAAATCCTCTTCCAACTAATCCAAGTAGAGCCATCTCCTCCATTGGTAATTGTCCTGTACTTATAAATGCTGCACTTTCTTTACCATACTTTTCTTGTATTTCTGTCATTCTCTCTGCAAAGACCTTAAACGCTTCATCCCATGATATTTCATGCATTTTTCCATCTTCACCTCTAAGTAGAGGTAGTCTTTGAGCACCATATTCAGTACATTGTTTATCTAAATTTAAACCCTTAATACAAGCAGTACCTGCATTTACTGGGTAATCTTTATCACCTAATATTTTTACTATTTTTCCGTTTTCTACACTAAACTCTAGATTACATCCTGTAGAACAGTAATTACACACAGATTGTTTAACTTCCATTAACAATTCATCTCCTTAATTTAAACGCCATATTTAGTTATAATTTTAACAGTATCTTTATTCAATAAATGTGATAATCATCACAAATTATATTTTGTTCACAGTTTGTTTACATTTTTTCGTGATAAATATCACATTTTTCTTTTTGCTAATTCTTTATTATCATAGTATATTATTAATAATATTTACTATGGAAAGAGAGGGATTTCTTTGAAAAAAAAGAATTCACAAGAGTTAAAAGCTACTCCATTAGTTAAAGTTCTTGCTTTACTTGGTTTTTGCTTTTCTTTGTTAATAATTTATCTAATTCAAATTTTATAATACATTAATACTAAATGTATATTAAGAAATAATTTCGAGGTGATTTTTTGAACAATAATAGTATTTCCAAAATAGAGCTAAAGGAATACCCTATAGCATTTATCGGTACATGTCTTGGTGCAGTTACCCTTACTAATTTATATGATAATTTTGAATTTACAGCAGTCAGATCAATCTTTATATTTATAGGATGTTTAGCCCTAATATTCGCTGCTTATAAAGTATTAAGACATCCTGATGTTGTATGGAATGAAATGAATAATACAATTTTAATGGCATTATATCCAACTTCAACAATGCTTCTAATGAACATAGGTGTATATTTCCTTAAATTTAATTATGCACTTGGAAAAGGATTATGGTTTTTTGGACTAATATTAAATGTTATATTTGTTTTATTCTTCTTAGTAAGACACGTTATAATTGGATTTAATATGAAATTTGTGCTTCCTTGTTGGTACGCACTTTTAGTTGGTGTTTCTGTTTCTTGCACTACTAGTCCTCAGATGCATGAAACAGCATTAGTTAAGCCAATATTTTATTTTGTAGTTATAGCATTTTTAACATTCTTACCTGTAGTTATATATAGACTTTGTACTTTAGAAGTGCCGGATGAACATTATCCATTAATCGCAATTTTTGCAGCGCCTGCAAGTCTTTGTACTATAAGCTATATAACATTATTTAAGGATGCTAATATATACATAGTAATGTTCTTCTTTGCATTAACACTACTTACAACTTTATTTGTTTATATTAATTTCCCTAAATTCTTTTCATTAAGATTTAATCCAACATTTGCAGCCCTTACATTCCCACTTGCTGTTTCATTTGCAGCATCATTTAAAGTAAAGGGATACTTAGCAAGTCTTGGATATACTACAGCATCAAGAATTGTAACTGAAATAGCTGGTATTGAATTCTTTATTTCAACTGCAGTTATAGGATTTGTATTCTATAAGTTTGTATTTACTTTCCTATTTAACATACCAGCAAGGAAATTTACTAAATAATTTTTATTATTTCCTAAAACATTAATAAAAATTACTCTAAAAAAGCTACCACAAATCTCGTGGTAGCTTTTTACTTATTATAAATTAATCATTACTTGAGAATATCTTCGCTAATAATTGTAATATCTCCATGTATAACCAGATTAATGTTACCATTAATCCAAATGCTCCATACCATTCCATATATTTTGGCGCTCCATATTGAACTCCTCTTAATATGAAGTCATAGTCTTGCATTAAGCTCATTGTAGCAATAATTACAACAGCTAAACTAAATATAATACCTATTGGACCATTACTGTATATTGGTAATGTTATTCCAAACCACATAAGTACGCTTCCAATTAATGATGTAACTACTATTGTTATTAATGCTATCATTACACCTTTTCTAGTTCTTTCTGCTATGTTAGGTCTCTTGCCATATATTGTAACAGTTACTACAACTGCAACAATTGTAAGCATAATTGCTGGTAATACTATCCCTGGAAATCTTGCATTAAATAATTGTGATATACTTCCTAAAAGTAATCCTTCAAATGCTGCATAAATTACTGCTGTAAACTGTGATGCCTTTGGTGAAAGGCTTGTTATCATAGCCACTATAAATGTTCCTATAGCAACTATTCCCATTATTCCAGCACTATAAGGTATATAAAACCAACTATATACAAATGATGCTGCAACTATCGCAAGTAAAATTAATATCTTTACTATTGTTCCTCCAATAGTCATTGTAGTTCCATCTGCAACTGCACTCTTAAATCCCTTTTCTAATGCTGGATTAGTTTCTCCTATATTCATATAAACATCTCCCTTCAAATTTAATTCTATCACTTTATAAAGTTATTATACATTGTAATTGTGTCAATTTATTGTATGTTTTCATTTTTCATAAAAATTTTTATAATTTATTATATAAAAATAAGTATTAGGCTCCTGCACGAGCCTAATACTTATCTTATGGCAAAATATACTGTATTTATATATGAAGGCTTTTTTATTATTATTTAGAGTAGAATTCGACTATTAATTGTTCATCTATTTCTATTGGTAACTCATTTCTCTCTGGTTCTCTTACATAAGTTCCAATAAAGTTATCCACATCTTTTTCTATGTATGGTAAGCTATTTAATTCATTTTCTTTAAATGTATTAGTGAAAAGTTCTACTTTACGTGATTTTTCTCTAAGCATAACTTTATCGCCTGGTTGAAGCCTATATGAAGGAATATTTACCTTCTCACCATTGACTAGAAAATGTCCATGATTAACCATTTGTCTACTAGCTCTAATTGAGCTTGCAAATCCCATTCTGTAAACCATATTATCAAGTCTTGATTCAAGCCTTAATAATAGAGCTTCACCTGGTTGTCTTTTGGATTTAAAGGCTTCTTTTACGTATCTTGAAAATTGCTTTTCTAATACTCCATAGTAAGCTCTTAATCTTTGTTTTTCTAATAGTCTTACACCATAGTCAGATAATTTTTTATCTGCTCTACTTGTACCTCTAGCGGCACGCTTCATTGCATTAGGATGACCTATAACATTAAGTCCTAATCTTCTACACATCTTAAAGCGTGGTCCTCTCATTTTAGCCATCTATTTACCTCCTATAAAAATACTTTATGAAGACATAATAACATATTTATCGCTGAATTGAAAATGATTATCATTATTAAATTATCTTATTTTTTGTATTTATCTTCATTTTTCGATATTTTTCTCACTTTTATATAACTTTACATATTATATAAAAGTATTTAACTTATATCTTAAGATTACTCTTTATAAATTTAATAGAATTTGTATCAAGACTTATCATCAATAATATATTAATAAGTGTTAAGATAAAGATTTATTTCTACTAATTATTAATTTTATTCACTTATTATTAAATGTTTTTGTAACTGTAATCACATTTTTATTTTTCCATATGTGGTAACATTATTTTATACAAAAGATTTGAGTTTTATGAGGAGGGCAAAATTAATGATAAAGACTGAACAATTAAATGAAAATTCTTATTGTGTTGGAAAAATAGATGATAGGGATGTTCCATTTCATAGACTTATTTTAAAGAAAGGAACTACTTACAATAGCTATCTATTAAAAACTAATAAACCAACAGTTATTGATACCGTTGATATGATGTTTGGTAAAGCTTATATAGATAATCTTTCAGAACTAATAAATTTAGAAGATATTAAATATATCGTTATTAATCATACAGAGCCAGATCACTCTGGTGCATTAGGCTCACTTGCAATGAGAGCAAAGGATGCTACTATCGTATGTACAGAACCTGCTGTATATGAACTTAAAGAAATGTATAGATTACAAAATAGAAATTTCTTAGTTGTGAAAGATGGAGATAAATTAGATATTGGTGGTAAAACCTTATTATTTAAAATAACTCCTTATCTTCATACTAAAGAAACAATGATTACTTACTGCATAGAAGATAAAACATTATTCTCATGTGATATATTTAGTACACATGTTGCAGTTAAAGATTATTTTAATGATACATGCGGATTTGATATAACAGAGGATTTCATTTCATACTATAATGCAATTATGAAACCTCATAGATCTTATGTCAGAATAATGCTAGATTCTATAAAAGATTTAGATATAAAAATGATTTGTCCATCTCACGGATTTATAATCAGAAAAGATGTAGATAAATTTATTAAAATATATGATGATTTAAGTCAAACTAAAAATAATAATAAAAAGGTAGTTATTGTATATACTACTATTAGACAGAATACTAAAAAGATAGCTGAAATGTTTAAAGACTTAATCTCAAACAATAATATAGAAGTTCTATTATTTAATGCCGATAAAGATTCATCAGATGAAATAATAAAAGCTATTGAAAATTCTGATTGTACTTTATTTGGTACTTCAACAAGATATGGAGACATGGTCGGAAACATGGAAGTATTACTTAAATTACTTCAAAATAAAGATTTAAAAGGAATTCTTGCTGGAGCCTTTGGTTCATTTGGTTGGAGTGGCGAAGGTATTGAATTAATACAAGAGTATTTAAATAAGACTAATATGACTGTATTAAATACTTCAAGTATAATCAAATCTACTGGTATGAATGATGTTGAGTTCCCTGTTAGAATAAGATTCTCAATAGGTGATGAAGAAGCAGATAAAATTAGAAGAGCTGCTTACTACATTGTAGATTTATTACTAAGCTAAATAAAAAATTTATTATATAAAATAAACAATATTAGGAGGAATTTATTATGCAAAAATATATTTGTGATGTATGTGGTTATATTTATGATCCAGCTGTAGGAGATCCAGACAATGGAGTAAATCCTGGAACTAGCTTCCAAGATGTACCTGAAGATTGGGTTTGCCCACTATGTGGAGTTGGTAAAGATCAATTCTCAGAAACAGAATAATATAATTAGACATTTCTTAAATTTCTTGTATATAAGACAAATAAAAGGAAGTATTCATTATATGAATGCTTCCTTTTATTGTTTAAATTATATTATTCTAATTATATTACTTTTATTTTATTATTTTGCATATGCTACTTTAATTTGCTGTTGTCTTTTAAATACTACTTTTAAAAGTATAGGTGTTATTATGGTCGTAATTACGACTACTATTATTATGGGTGCTAAAAATGCTGGATTCATAAGCCCAACTGCTATACCTTTATTTGCAACTATTAAAGCAACCTCCCCCCGAGATATCATACCTACTCCCACTTGAAGAGATTCTTCCTTATCATATCCACATATTCTTGCTCCTAATCCACAACCAACAATCTTGCTTATTAAAGCTACTAACAATAATACTAAAGTAAATAATAATATTACAGCAGACATCCCTGAAAGTTCAACTTTTATACCAATACTTGCAAAGAATATTGGTGATAATAACATATATGATAATGTCTCAAATCTAGTATTTATATATTTTGTTCTCTCTGTGTTTGATATTATAAGTCCAGCTATGAATGCACCTGTAATATCTGCTACCCCAAATATTTCTTCTGCTGCAAATGATAGTAATAAACAAAAAACAAAAGATACAATTACAAATCTTCTCATATCCTTATGGTATCTTTCCATCCATTTGCTAAATAATATATAAAATAAATACCCAATAGCTCCAGAGAAAATAAAGAATAATACTATTTTAAATAATACGATTCCTATTTGCACTGATGAATCTGCCATACTAGTTATAATTGTTAGTGCAACAACTCCTAATATATCATCAATAAGAGCTGCTCCAAGTATAGTATTTCCCGCTCTTGTATTTAGCTTTCCAAGTTCCTTTAAAGTCTCAACTGTTATACTAACTGATGTGGCTGTAATTATTACACCTATGAATATATTTTGTAATAAAGAACTTGTACTAGCATGAGAAATTTCTCCTCTATTAAAAATATATGCTACTACAAATCCTCCAACTAATGGAATTAAAACACCCAATATAGCAACTAAACCTGATGCCTTTCCTGTTTTTTTCAATTCATTTATATCAGTTTCAAGTCCAGCTGTAAACATCAACACGATTACACCTAATGCTGCCATTTGTTGAATAAATTCAGTTTCATGAAGCACGTCCAACATAGCTGGTCCAAGTACTATACCTGCCATTAATGCTCCTACTACCTGTGGCATTTTAAACTTCTTTGTTATTAATCCTAATAACTTTGTACTTAGCAGAATGACTGCTATATCAAATAAAAACCTATATGATAACATCCCCTATACCTTTATCCCTTTCTCTTCTTTTCTAATGAAATTATAGGTTTAATTACCACATATTACAAAGTCTTAATTCTTCACTATTTGTTCAAATTTGTGTAAATATTATTATTTTATGTAAATATTAGTTATTTGCGTTCTTTTGCATGATTTTACTTCCTATTCTTAACTTTTATTAATATTTCAAAATACTAAGTTTTATTTAACAATATACATATAATTTAAGCTAATACATAATAATTTAATTACATATTAGCCTAAATTAACTTTAAGTTTTTTATTAGAATCTTCCTTCAATTATATCTGTAACATTTACTAATATCTGATCTAATCCGTAATGAGTAGTATTTATTTTTGAATTTCTACCTAGTAGATTGCTTATTACTTCTTGTTGCTCTTCTATAAATGCTCCTGAGTTTTGTATAGCTTCAAAAACATCATCTAAATAATATACTTTAGGATCTCCTTCTTCAGCCCCTATTATTGTTGATATTCTATGTCTTGCATCTTCTTTTGTTAAATCATAATTTTCATAAATTTCTTCCATGGCATGTAATCTTACTCTTTCTTCATAATATCTATTTATATAAGCATCACAACCTTCAATATCCTTGAAAGTAACACCTCTTCCATCTGGAAATACTACTAGATAATTGTCTTCTGGAGTTAAGTATTCCATTAAAATCCCTCCTAAAAATTATAAGATTTATAAAAAAGGTAGGTTTAAAAGAAAATATCTTCTTTTATCCTACCTATTTTATTTGTACTTATTTTTTGTAGTTTTATGGGTTTGTATACTTTTAATTAGTAGGGTTAATTGTTAAGTTATCCCCTTCACCATCAATTTTTACATTTGAACCATATCCGATAGTTCCTTTAATTATCATTCTTGCTAATTTATTTTCTAAAGTATTTTGGATATATCTCTTAAGTGGTCTTGCACCATATACTGGATCATATCCTTCTCTTGCTAATATATTTTTAGCACCGTCTGTTATTTCTAATGTTATATTCTTTTCAACTAATCTCTTTTCAACATCTTTTAAGAATATATCAATAATCTTCTTAATACCTTTTTCTGATAATGGTCTAAACATTATGATATCATCAACTCTGTTTAAGAATTCTGGTTTAAATCTTGACTTCATTTCTCCCATTACAAAATCTCTAGCTTCATTTGAAATTTCGCCATCTTTAGATCCTTCTAATAAGAAATGAGATCCTATATTTGATGTCATAATTATTATAGTATTCTTAAAGTCTACTGTCTTACCTTTATTGTCTGTAAGTCTACCATCATCTAGTATTTGTAAGAATACATTAAATACATCTGGATGAGCTTTTTCAATTTCATCAAATAATACTACTGAATATGGATGTCTTCTAACAGCTTCTGTTAATTGACCTCCTTCTTCATATCCAACATATCCTGGAGGTGGTCCAACTAATCTAGATACTGATTGTTTTTCCATATATTCAGACATATCAATTCTAATCATGCTATCTTCGCTATCAAATAATGTTCTAGCTAAAGTTTTTGCAAGTTCTGTCTTACCAACACCAGTTGGTCCTAAGAATATAAATGATCCTATTGGTTTATTTTCATCCTTAAGTCCAGCTCTTGCTCTTAATATAGCATTTGATACTGATTCTACTGCTTCATCTTGATCTATTACTCTTGTTTGTAATTCCTCATCTAATCTTAGAAGTTTTTCACGTTCTCCTTCTAATAATCTTGATACTGGAATTCCAGTCCATTTTGAAAGAACCTCTGAAACTTCTTCTTCTGTTACTTCTTCTTTTAATAAAGCACCCTCTGAATTTTCTTTAACTTCTTCTTCTTTTGCTTTTATCTTTTCTTCTAAAGCTGGAATTACGCTATATCTAATTTCAGCAACTTTATTATAATCATAATTTCTTTCATATCTTTCAAGTTCGCCCTTAGCTTCATCCATTTGTTCTTTTAATTCTCTAAGTTCTACAATGTGTTCTTTTTCTTTTTCATACTTAGCAGTCATTTCATCGTTTTGTTCTCTAAGTTCTGCAAGTTCTTTTTCTATTATATCTAATCTCTTTTTAGAGTTTTCATCCTTTTCTCTAGATAGAGCTTCCTTTTCAGTTTCTAATTGGAATATTTTTCTTCTAACTGCATCAAGTTCAGTTGGAAGTGAATCTACTTCTGATCTTATCATAGCACCAGCTTCATCAATTAAGTCTATAGCTTTATCTGGTAGATACCTATCTTGTATATATCTATCTGAAAGCTTAGCTGCTGCAACTATAGCTGAGTCATGGATTCTTACTCCATGGTGAATTTCAAATCTTTCTTTTAATCCTCTTAGAATTGATATAGCATCTTCAACTGAAGGTTCATTTACAACCACAGGTTGGAATCTTCTTTCTAATGCTTTATCTTTTTCAATGTATTGTCTATATTCATCAAAAGTTGTAGCACCAATACAGTGTAATTCACCTCTTGCAAGTAATGGCTTGATTAAGTTACCTGCATCCATTGCACCATCTGTTTTACCTGCACCAACTATTGTATGAATTTCATCTATAAATAAGATTAATCTTCCTTCACTATTTTGAACTTCTTTAAGTACAGCTTTTAATCTTTCTTCAAATTCACCTCTATACTTAGCACCAGCTATTAATGAACCCATATCTAATGAGAATATTATTTTGTCCTTTAATCCTTCTGGTACATCCCCATTAACTATTCTTTGTGCAAGACCTTCAACTATTGCAGTCTTACCAACACCAGGTTCACCAATTAAAACTGGGTTATTTTTAGTTCTTCTTGAAAGGATTCTAACAGTTCTTCTTATTTCTTCATCTCTTCCGATGACAGGGTCTAATTTATGGCTCTTAACTAAATCATTTAAATTTGTTCCGTACTTAGCTAATGCATCATAAGTTCCTTCTGGGTCTTGAGAATTAACTCTTTGACTTCCACGAACTTCTTTTAATACTTCCATAAATCTATCTTCTGTTATATCGTATGTTCTAAGGATCTTTCCTACAGCTCCGTCTTTGTCCACTTCCATTATTGCAAGCATTAAATGTTCAACACTTATATATGAGTCTTCAAACTTCTTTGATATTTCATCTGCCTTTATTAATACTTGTTGTATCTTCTTAGTTATATATACGCTTGATTCTGCGTCTGATGTTGAAGTTACTTTAGGCAAAAGACCTATTGACTGATTTATTGTATTTTCAAGTGCTTTTACTGGCACTCCCATTTTAGTAAATATATTTGGTATTAATCCATCTTGTTGTTCAACTAAACTTAAAAAAAGATGAATTACATCCATTTGTTGATTATTATTTTTAACAGCTATCAAATTAGCTTCATTTAGAGCATTTTGCACTCTTAAAGTCATTCTTTCTACATCCATCTCTTATTTCACCTCTCGTTTTTTCATTTCTTAACATCATAATATTATATTAGTCAAAGAAAGTCAAAGATTATTTTTTTGTTAAATACTCTGATTTTCATTTATTTTTATACCTTTACTAAAGATAACCTTACTAAAGCTCTATTTTTCTCTGAATTTCTATTATTATCTATTAAAGTTATTTTCTCTAAGCCTATATTTATTAACGATAGTTCATCACCTCTTTGAAGATATGTTATATCAGAAGCTGTAATTACATCATTATTATCACATTTTAATTCTGTAATCTCACATATCTCTTCAGCGCTATTTATTGAAACAGCTAGGTTTAATGAGTTTAAATTAAAATTTTTTATAAACCTTTTTTTTATTTTCCATGTGATAACATACATACCTTCCATCTCTACTATCAATTTATTTTGTTCATTATTTACTAGAATATTCTTTAATCTCTTATTATTAAATTTTAATTTTTCATTTTTATTTAACATCAACGGATAATTATGACCAATATGTAAGTATTCTAATACTCCGTAAATATTTCTTGGGCAATTTAAATCATCACATCTCATATCATTGCAATAATTACAGCCATAAATCTCAAGACTTGGTTTAAACTTACCAAAAGCTGAATCTATAACTATATAACTACTATGTTCAGTTTTAGAAGTGCTTATGGTTATATCTTTATTCTTTATATTCTTTCTATTTAAATATTTAACTACTTGAGTTAAGTCTAAGTAAATATACTTATCTTGCATATTTTTAGTTACTATAGTATTAGAAATTGGTTTATTATAAACTTTCTTCCCTTTCACCTGCTCATTATTTCCTATAAATTCATCATTATTTATATAGATATTAATGTTATTTCCATATTTTCTTCTCTCATAATAGGTTTTATTTATATATAGTTTTAATATTGCTTTATTAATATTTCTAAACTCATTTAATTTATTACCTAAATTAAATTTTATTGATGTATTACAATGTTCTATTCTAAATCCCTTTCTGATAGTTCCAACTGTAAGTGTTTTTGTATTACTAATAGATTTATTTTTATATAAATCAGATTTCATACTACTCGCTACAGCTTCTATTACAATCTTATTCATAATTATCTAACCTCTATTTAATAATTCTTATTATTAATATGTTTATTCCTATATAAAAATTAAATATGCATTTCAACTTTTCAACCTTCATTTTATTTAAATCTTGCAAATGACTTTTGAATTATTTACGTTGATGGGTTTCTTTTTAATATTTTTAAAGATTCTTTCATTATACTGTTATGCCAAAAAAGGAGGATTCCAGTTCGAATCCTCCTTTTCTTATCAGTTAGTATCAAAATTTATTTTGATACAGCCCCTTATTTCTTGTTCTTTCAAAATTTTATTTTCTTATGATAAAAGCCCCTCCAACAAGTGTTACTAATCCTAAAAATATGGTTCCTAAACCTTCTTGTCCTGTTTTTGGTATATCTTTATCATTTTCACCTGACTCATTTTTATCTAAGCTTGGTTTATCACCTTGGTTATTACTTGGTTTATTTTCTGGCTTACTTTCAGGTTTACTCTCAGGCTTATTTTCTGGCTTATTCTCAGGTTTAGTATTATCTTCTGGTTTATCCTCTGGTGTTGATGTGTTATCATCATCTGGTTCACTTTTCCAAGACATTAAGTTTGTAACTTCTGGAGCTTTATTTGGAATGTTGTCTCCGTTCATAAATGGAGACATCCATACATTAATATTTCCTTCTTTTCCTTTGGATTTAACTATTAATTTTTTTATTCCTTTGTTAGGATTTTGTCCTTCTGGATTTGGAGATCCATCATATGGCTTAGCATCAACTATTTCAAACTTTTCATTTCCATCATTAAGAAGTTTTACATATAGTCTTTTATCTCCATCTTTTAAAATAACTGCTTTTCCATCTTCAGTTAATTCTGCTTCTTTATCAGTATGCATTTGCCATGCAACTTCACCTGATTTCTTTAGCATATATTCATCCCTTACAAGAATTTCTTTTCTATTTATGAATTTAATTCCTCTCTTCATACTTAAAGCTTCTCTATCATAAGCATTTGTCATATCTATTATTCCATAACCGTTATTGCCTTGATTTAATTTCATATCTATTATAGGTGAATATACATTAACTTCTTGGTCATATCCTGAACCTGGATTTATTATTAGAGTGTTATGTCCTTCTGCTCTCTTCCTATAATAATTCCATCTTCTTCCGCCTTCTTCTTTTTCCCAATATCCTGGAAGATTATAATTTTCTTTTCCAAGGTCTAATGCCCATCTTTCACCTAATGCATCAAATACAAATGAACCAATATCTAAATCTCCATGTGGTGCACCATTTAATCCACCCTTAAATCCTACAAAACTTGATAGCGGATCTTCCCAATCTTTCCTCATAGTTATTACAGATTGTCTTTCTTTATAAGCTTTGTCTAATTCTTTTGGACTTTCTCCAGTATATAATTCTGGCTTATACCATAATAAATCATATACATTTACTACAGCTTCATCTTGTGACATATAATACTTATGGTACCATGTAAGGTCTGGTCTATTTAATTCATTTGCAAACCAAAGACTTAAGTAACCAGCTGGTAAATTTCTATCATTATCTGAATAATTATATGCCCCATCCTTTCCAGTCATAAACATTGGATAATCTGGAGTTTCTTTAATTCCTGGTGCATTAATAAATAGATTTTCTCCTTTAACTGCTGAACTTACAGATGATAAGAAATAAACTAAATATCTTGTACCATAATCCCAATATGATATTCCTTCTATTGAATCTCCTTCAGGGTAATATTGAGTTAACCCATTCTGAATTGATTTAAATGCTTCTTGAATTATTTCACCAGCCATTTTGTCATTGTTTTCTCCCATTATAGCTAGTGCCCCTGCTGTTAATCCTGTATTACAAACAAAGTTCCAATTATATTTATCTTCAACAAAGAAGTGTGAATTATTTTTATAGTATCCAAGACCTATACTTAATGAATTCTTAACTAAAGCTTTCTCTATGATAGCTCTTTGTTCTACACTTAAATATGAGTATAACCAATCAAATCCTATTGCAACTCCAAAAGATGTCATTGTGGCATCTAAATAGTGCTGATGGCTCCAATCTGGATATTTAACAGAAACATTTTCAAGTTCAAGCCAAGCTCTATCTGCATATTTCTTTTCACCTGTTATTTGATACATAAATGATAAATCAACAATATTTTTTGATGCAGTTGTATCCAATCTTAATCCATCTGGTTTATTATATTCTACAACTGGTGATGTTAATATTTTATCTATTTTAACCTTTAATTTTTCAAACCACATTTTAGCGTTTTCATCAGTCTTAACTAATTTTCTTAATGAATCAAACTCATCTTGTGATGCTAAAAGTCTTGGATGTTCTTTCTTTACAAGATTATTTATATTTTCTATTGAAGGTGCCACAAATATGTTGCCTTCTGCTATAACTTCATTACCAAAAGTATCTGTAACTTTAATTTTTACAGAGTCATATCCATTAAAATCTTTGTTTGGCTTATAATTATATTTATTATCACTTATAGTAAATTCACCATTTTGTACTTTATCAATAATTTGGAATTTTAAATCTTCGCCTTCTGGGTCTTTTGCATTGAATTTTTTATCTTTTACTTCTTGATTTTCATTTAAAGTAATATTGAAATTTTCAAATATTGGAGCCTTATTATTTTTTTCAACTTGAACTTTTACATTCGTAACAGCAAAATTGTTGTTTGTATCATTAACCTTTACTGTAAATATATCATCTCCATAATAATTTTTATTTGGATAATATTCAAAGTTTCCATCTTCTTTTAAATTTAAAGTTCCATTGTTTGGGTCAGTTAAAGAGCTATAATTTAAGTGTAAACCGGTTTGGGATTTAGCTTCTATTTTACCTTTTATAACTGAATTTTCCTTTCCCTTTATTGTTCCTATATCTTTTATATTTATTTGATCTGACTCTCCAACTATAACTGGTATCTCTAACTTAATGTTACTATCTTTATTTTTAACAATGATATTACATGTTCCATTGTTTACTCCAGTTACTATCCCCTCACTATTAACAGTTGCTACTTTTTCATCTGAACTTTCAAAAGTAACATCTTTATTTGTAGCATTATTTGGAGTGAAAATTAAATCTATTTTTTCACTTTTACCTTTTTCTAACTTAATTACATTTGATTTAGCTTCTATACTAGATAATTTTGTATATGAATTTACTTCTACATTATCTACCCAAACTTTACCTTTAGCATCATCATATAAATATTCAAACACTATGCTCCCCAAAGTTTCTTTTGGAAGATCTAATTTAAATTCAAAGTTTGTCCAATTCATATTTTCTTTAATATTTAAATCAACCATTCCCATTGGTTCAATTTTTTGACCATCTGGTGATTTATATTGAAGTCTTAATATAAGACCTTTTCCTTTAAAGTTTTCTGTTTTAATCCATTGGCTTATTTTAAGTGATTTACCTTGTGCATCTTTTGGTATATCTCTTATTGTTTGATTTAATGTACCTCTTGCAGTTTTATCTGCTTCTCCATTTTCTAATCTAATTGAGTTCTTTCCTTCAAAAAATACTTTATTATCAATTTCTGTATTAAATTTATTACTTCCACTTTGCCAT
This sequence comes from Clostridium sardiniense, assembly GCF_019753795.1. NCBI lineage: Bacteria > Bacillati > Bacillota > Clostridia > Eubacteriales > Clostridiaceae > Clostridium > Clostridium sardiniense. The sequence continues at coordinate 151,884 of NZ_JAIKTU010000005.1, forward strand.
CTTCCCCATTTATCTGCTGTTCCATCAGTTTTAACTTTTTCAAAGTATCCATTTAATACTAGGCTATCTTTGTATTCAGGAACCTCTGGGTTAGGTGTTTCTTCCTTATCTGCATCTCCAATGCATACAAGCTTTGGTTCATTGAAGTAAACTTTACCTGTACTATTATTTGAAATATAGTTTTCAATTTTTAAACCGCCAACTTCTACTCCTCCAATTGAATCTGGTATATCAAGCTCATAACTTAACTCTGTCCAATCTTTATTACCTGTAACCTTAGGAGCTAATTCAAATATATCAAGCTTTTGATTACTCTTATTTACTATTTGTAGTCTAATATGAGAACCTGCTCCAACAAAATTTTCTGTTTTTATCCATTGAGTAAATTTATATTTTTTATTTAGTTGATCTTTAGTTAAATTAACTGTCTGATGAACTATTATTGCATTGCTATCTTTTGTTTTAACATCAATTACTAGTGAATTAGGCTCTTTTTTATATTCACTATCTGAAATATGTGAATCATAGTTGTTACCCTTTGCGTAAAAACTCCAGTAATCCGGTTTACTGTCTAAATTGTCATCAGAATACTTATAATTTTTTATTAAGTTATTATTTGTGTCTGCATTAACAAATTTAATTGGTAAAATTAAATTCATAATGAATACAACTACTAATAACTTAGATATATCCCTCCAATATGTATTTAATAGATATCCTTTTCTCATAATATTCCCCCTTATATTGATAATATAAAATTCAATTTAATTTTATATTATTTTTTAAACGTTTTCAATATTTATTTGTAAATTCATTTAATAAAACTTAAAAAAATTAATAAAATATATTTTTATTAATATAAATTTGTCTTACTTAAGAAACCTATTTGTTTCATAAGTAGCCATTTTAAAAATATTTGTTTATACTATTATATTCAAAAAGGAGGATTCAAATTCGAATCCTCCTTTTATTATGGGTAAGTATCAATATAAAATTTAATACTTCCCTTTAAAATTCATATTATATTTTTCTTTTTATGTTCATTGCTAATGTAAAATATTTTATTGAGTCTTGAACAGATTTAGTTTTATGGTACATATTAGCCATATCTATATATCTACTATATAAATCTTTTTTAGTACCAAACTTTACAAGGGAATCTAATGATAGATTCATATAAAGCTCTGCTTCTCTATATCTCTCTTGCATTTGAAGAAGCATTCCTTTTAAGTAATAAGCCTCTTCAATTAGCTCTATATGATTTGTCTCTATTGCAATATTTAAAGCTTTATCTGCAAATTCATCTGCTAAATCTAGCTTATTATTTTTCTTAAGGAGTCTTGCCCCTTTTACATAGAGACTTCCAACATCATAAAGTTGTTCTTGTGGTAATAAGTCAACAACTTCATTTATCTCATTTAAAGCTTTTTCATCTTCATTAACCCTAAAATAAGCGTCAGCATAATCAATTTTCGATTCTGCAATTCTTATATTATTGTTATTTAAAAACTCATAGGATTTTGATAAATAATCAGCCTTTCCTTCTCTATTATTAAGAATACTTATAAGAGAAGTAGCATAGTATATCTTACCTTTAAGGTCATCTGATTCTATATTATCTGAATTCTCTTTTGCTATAGTTAAATATTTTTCTGCTTCATCATATTCCTCACATCTTAAAAGACACATTCCCTCTCTGTAGCTCATGTAAGGGTATAATTCATTTTTTGTATCATTTTTATCAATTAATATTTCTAAAACTCTATTATAGTAATTTCTAGCCTCACTATATTCTTTACTTGAATATAAATAGTCTGCCATATCTTTGAAGTATATTATAGTATTTTCATCTGTATTATTTCTTCTATATAAATCATAATACTTTGGAACAAGTTCTAATATCTCATCTAACTTCTTTCCTCTTAAATAGTAATTAAACAGTCTATGTATTAAATTAAATGCTAATTCATAGTATTCATAATCAATAGCATATTCTAAATTTAACTGTATATCATTCTCTATATTACTATCTGTCTTAGCTTCCTCATCAAAACTCTTTATATTTTCAATTATTTGCTCATAAATATCTTTTGCTAAATAACTGTAATCTAGCTGTATAATATCTGCTATATATCTTAATATTTCTTCATCTGGCTTTACTTTTCCATTCTCTATACAACTCATCTTGGATATAGAAATTTCTTTCCCACACAACTCTTTTAGCGTAATTCCTTTATATATCCTAGCTCTTTTTATCTTTTCTCCTGTTGAAAGTATCTCCATTTTTAACCCCCCATTTAGCTAGTTGTTTAGTATTCCAATTTCCCTAAATATACTAACTCCCTCATCTAAATATCTCGCTGCATTCTCATCATTTTTCTCATCAATATAGAATTTTCCAAGCATAATAGCAAGTTCCCCTGCCTTTTGGACCAATTCTTTATTTTTTGCATACCTATAGCTATCTAACAAAATATTTTCTGCCTCTACTTTTCTATCATCAATAATACACATTCTATATTTTATTAAATTGCATTCTATTTTTTCTTCTGCATCCTCATCAGTAAGTTTATCAGATATTTGCTCTAATACTTCTTGACACTTATTTAAGTCTTTTATCTTTAAATAGTTTCTGCATATATTTATTAAAGTTTCAATTAACTTTTTATCATTATTTTGTACTCTCATATCCCTTGCAAGTTCATAATGCTTAAATGATTCCTCTATATTTTCAAAGTTGTAGAAAAGTCTTCCTAAGTCATTTTCTATATTTGATATATTTGAAAAATCATTTAATTCTCTATAAATCTTTAAAGTTTTCTTTGAATACTTTATAGCATTTTCTAAATCTCCATTTTTATTATATTCTTCTGATAAGAATAATAATGTCTTCGCATATTTTTCTTTATTATTTATCTTTTCAAACTTCTCTTTAGCCAAGAATGAATAATCTATAGCTCGTCCTATATTGTCCATTTCAAAATAAGTTTTAGCTAAATAGAAGTAGATTTCTCCTAAAAGATAATCTTCTCCAACTTCATTATCCATAAATACTTTTTCTGCTTGTTTTAAATAACTATTTGCAGAATAGTATGCTTTTAGTTCTAAAGTTATCTTTGCAAGATTTAAGAATGTCTGAATTATTTCTTTATGTCTGCTATTTTTTATAAAAATAACATTTGCTGATAAGAAATATTGTTGTGCTAATGTAAGTTCACCTTTTCCAACATGTATATTCGCTCTTAAATAAAGTATCTTTGCTTTCTTATATTCTAAATTATAAAGTTCTGCATAATATAATGCATTCTCTATATATTTTTCAGCTGCTGTAAATCCTTCATCTAATATATATGCCTCAGCTATTTGCTCATAATAAGTGCATACTTTTTCAGCTTGACTTTCTTCTGATTCCATTAAATACTCGACTGTTGTCTGTAAATTTGTTGCTAAATACTCTAATAAATCCATTGATGGATTTGATCTTCCTGATTCAACTAAACTAATCTGACCAGGAGTTATTCTGTCTTTAGCTAAGTCTTTTAATGTCATATTTAGTTCTTTTCTTTTTCTCTTTATCTTTTCTCCTAAAGATAGAATTTCCATACTCTTTCGTCCTTTTCTATTTCTTATTTTATTCAATGTTTGTTAATTTTATTTACATTTTGTATAAATTTAAACCTATTATAACACGCTTCTTTGAATATATACAACATTCTTGTTAAAGTTTGTTAATTTTTTTAACAGTAAAGTTTAATTAAAATTAAATTCCTCACATATTTTTCAAAAGACTCGACATATTTAAGGTAATAAATTTATAAAAAAACACTTACTATATTATAGTAAGTGTTTTTTTAGACTATCTTATCATTGACATCATATTGTCTACTCTAGCTGCATGCATCATTCTTCTACCGGCTCTTCTCATTGTTCTTCTAGTTCTTCTATCAATTTGTGGCATAATCATCATACTTACTGCTGTACCTATAACAGCACCTGCAGCCATTCCTCTAATTAATCTACCCATAAATAACACCTCTTTAATAAAATTTTATTTGTTTCTGATGCTATTTTTATGTTATGTAGTTTATTTATTTTTAAACTAAGAAATTTATGGCTAGGTGCACTATATTATGCCTAATGCTGATTTTGCTAAAAGATCTGCCTTGTCATTAAATCTATCTCCTGAATGACCTTTTACTTTTTTAAATCTTATATTTATCTCATTCATTTTTTCTTGCATAAATTTATGATATTCTGCTGTTATTTCATTATTTCTTTTCCATGTTCCAAGAGCCCAAGATTCTATTCCTTGGTAATCAAAAACTATGGATACAGAATTATATCCATTTTCTATTGCATATTCAACTGCCTTTTTAGCACCCAGAACCTCACCTGAAACATTTCTAAGTGGAATTGCCTTCTCATCAAAGCCAACACCATTGTCCTCATAAATAATTTCTCCATTATTTATTGCTAAAAGACCATATGAAAAGTTTCCTTTTTGTACAGAAAAGCTTCCATCAACATAAATAGTTAAACCCTCTTCTGCTACAAAGCTCTCAGAAGAAACATCTTCATTCTCACACTTACTTATATTATTTGATTTTATTTTTTTTGTACTTTTATTACTTCCGCCTTCTATATTTAAAAGAATAAACTCCTTCGCTTCATCCATTGTTTTAAAACTTTTATATATAGCACCTTTGCATCCTATAACTTCGGCTTTGCATTCATCCCAAGTTGTAAAAATTTTAGGTACACCTGATTTTCCTTTAAATACTGAATAATACTTTGCCATACTTTGCTCCTTTTTAATTTACAATACACTTAATTGTTCTACAACATTATAAACCTTCTCCACATTTCTTGCACCTGTGAATCCTGATACATAATCAAGTCCACTCTTTAAAACTAATATTAATTCATTTTTACCTGACCAATTTTCAACTATTACCTTTAAAGGAACATCATTAGCTATTCTATTTAATGCAAAGAAAAGGATAGCTAAATCATCAATCTTACCTATAAAAGGTATATTACTTGGTATCATATCTGTTGGACAAACTATATATGCTATAGATCCAGATACTGCAAGTTTTGTTTTAAGTGGTACTCTATCATCCTTTAATAGTCTAAATATTAATGCTGCTAGATCTGGTATTAAGAATAAATAATCTGAATATTGTTTTGCATTATCAGGTAATTTATTTTCTACTTTTTCTTTAGTAGCGTTTCTTCCTACTGAATAATAATCATCTTTTTTATCAGTATCTTGAAGTACTTCTTTTATTTCTAGAATTTCTTTTTCTTCAATTAATTCTTCTATTTCTTCATCTATATATTCTTTATTATATCTAGTAACACTATCTTTTAATCCTAAAGCTTCTGTAGATACTATATCATTACTATTAATCTTTTCTATCGCTTCTTCTTTTTCTGAAACTTCATCTTTTTCAAATTTATTAATTATCTCACCTATGTTTACAGTTATATCATTAACATTAGCTACAATAACATTTCCTTTTATGTATGCTTCTTCAACACTTACTTTAACAAAAGGTACTTTTTCTAAAATTTGATCTATATCAACTGTTAATCTATCTTTAGTTGCATCTATTCCAATATCACCTGCAGCTTTTAATCCAATTTTTAAAGCTAAACTTCTAAAAACTTTAAGGATTCCAAGCTTGTACACTTTCAGCTTAGAAAATCTTCCAATTATTTTTCCATTTTCTACTCCAAGTTCATCTATAGTTGCTTCAAAATTTATTTTTAATCCCTTAGTAAAACTACCTTTAATTAAAACATTATTATTTATAATTACTTCATCTAAAATTAATCCTTTTACGTGAACAAAGTCGTTTACAATACTTAAAATATCTTTTCCTGTAAGGTTTACGCATACCTTTGATATATTCATAAAATTTTCCTCCCCCAAATATTCTGTTATTCATTTAATTTTACCCTTTTATAGTTAGAATGTAAATTATATATAACCTAAGTAATAACTTTCTATAATATTTAAAATAATAATTTTTATAAGATGATATGCTTTAATATAGTACTGAAATATAGCAAAAAAATTATAGATAGAAGCGTCCACCTATAATGCTCAATATATTAAATATGTTATACTTTGTAAGTTAAGTTATAATAAGTTTTATGCAATACTATAATATAATAGATAATAGTATTACATTGTTAGTTAATTGTTTATTAAACTAACCTATAAATAGGATTTTTTGAGGTGAATTGATGTTTTTAATTCGTAAAGCTATTCCTGATGATGCATTGGGAATAACTATAGTAAACGTGTATACATGGAAAATAACCTATACAGGGTTGATACCTGATGAACTGATTGATAAAAGAATTGATAACCTGAAATATTTAGCTAAAGAAATAAGAGAAGATATAGAAAAGAATAATAATTTCATTGTAGCGTCTATTGAAAATACAATTATCGGATTCTGTAGTTACGGAAACTCAAGAAATGAATCATTTATGGATTCAGGAGAAATTAATGCACTTTATGTACTTCATGGTTTCCAGGGTGAGGGTTTAGGTAAAAAACTATTTTTAGCTGCTACTAAGGAATTAAAACATATAGGATATTCTTCAGTAATAATAAATTGTCTACAAGGAAATCCATCTATAGAGTTTTACAAACATATGGGTGGAAATATTGTATCAAAAAGAAAAGATGAAATCAAAGGTACAGTTATTACTGAAGATATTATATATATTAAAATATAAGGATAGCATATATAGAATTTTATAAAGACAATATTAATACTATACAAAGCTAACAGAAAACGGACAAGTTTACACTTGTCCGTTTAATTGTTGCTATTTATAAACAACGATTTAAAGTATAGACCAGTTTTAAAATGCCGGAATAACCGCTCCATCATATTTCTCATTTATAAAGTTTTTAACATTCTCTGATGTTAAAGTTTCTGTTAAGTCTTTAATCTTTTGGCTATCTTTATCAGCTTCTTTAACAGCTATAATATTTGCATATTGTTCTGCTGCTTTTGAGTCCTTATCTTCTACAATAAGCGCATCATTTTTAACTGAGAATCCAGCATCTATTGCATAGTTTCCATTTATAACAGCTGCATCAACGTCATCTAATGCTCTTGGAATTGCAGCTGCTTCTAATTCTTTAAATTCAAAATTTTTCTTATTTTCTGTTATATCTTTTGGAGTTACAAGCTCTCCCTCTTTAACCTTTATAAGTCCATGAGATTCTAAAAGTTTAAGTGCTCTTGCTTCATTTGATGGATCATTTGGAATTGCTATAGTTGCTCCATCTTTTAAATCCTTAATATCTTTTATATTTTTTGAATATAATCCTAAAGGCTCTAAATGAACTTTTGCTGTATAAGTTAATCCCAAATTCTCTGCTTCATTTTGTTTATTCAAATATGGTATATGTTGAAAGAAGTTTGCATCTAAACTTCCCTCTGATAATGCCTTATTAGGTGTAACATAATCTGTAAATTCTTTTATATTTACTTTATATCCCTTTTCCTCTAACTTAGGTTTTATATGTTCTACAATCTCCTTATGTGGAACTGGTGTAACTCCAATTGTTATTGTTTTATCGTCTTTAGAACTGCCCCCGCATCCTACTAACGCTAATGATAAAACTCCTACTAGAACTGTTGATATTAATCCTCTTTTTTTCATATTGAAAATCCCCCTTATTATTTATTGCTTTTTGCTAAATTTAATTTTTATTTTGAAAGTTTCTTATAAAAATAATTTCCTAAAGTCTGTAAAACTTGAACTATGATTATTAAAAGTATTACTGTTACTATCATATAATCTGTTTCATATCTATGGTATCCATATCTTATAGCAACATCTCCAAGTCCTCCTCCAGCTACTGCCCCCGCCATAGCTGAATATCCAATTACGCTTATTATTGTTAATGTTAATCCGGAAATCATAGCTGGTATTGCTTCTTTAAACATTACCTTAAATATTATTTGACTATCTGTTGCCCCAAATGATTTTGCAGCTTCAATTACCCCTTTGTCCACTTCTCTTAATGCACTTTCTATTATTCTTGCAATAAAAGGTGCTGTTGCAATAGCAAGCGGAACTATCATAGCCTCTTTTCCAACAGTTGTCCCAACTATCAATTTACTAAGTGGGAATAATGCTACCATAAGTATTACAAATGGAAAACTTCTTAAAATATTTACTATAAAATCTAATACTCTATATACACTTTTATTTGGCTTTAATCCATCTGGTGCAGTTAATGTAAGAACTATGGCTATTATAATTCCAGCTATTAATGCACAAATTGTAGATAATATTACCATATAGGCCGTTTCACCTGTAGCTTTTAATATTTCTTCAAACATCTATAATACCTCCCACTGAACATTCTTTCTTCTTAAATAATCTAATATATAGACCTCATCTTCCCTATTGATACTTATAACTAAACTTCCAAGTACATCCCCTCTAAATCTTTCAAGTTTGCCCCAAACTATTGAAAAATCTTTATTTGTATCCTTTGCCATCTTAGTTATAAGCGCATTCTCTGAGAAGTCTTTTGGGAAGAATATTTTTATATTGACTCCATCATCAGGTAATATATCTATATCGTCATCCCCTAAGAATTTTTTAAGCGAAAGTCCTGGTTTTAAGAATAAATCTGCTGACTTACCTTGTGCTTTAACTACTCCATCTTCTAAAAGTGTTATCTCTTCGCATACCTCCTTAACAACTTCCATTTGGTGGGTTACTATAACTATGGTTATTCCAAGTTCTTTATTTATTCTTGATAATAGTGATAGTATATCTTTAGTTGTCTTTGGATCTAGTGCTGATGTTGCTTCATCACATAATAAAATCTTTGGTTCTAAAGCTAATGCTCTTGCAATTGCCACCCTTTGCTTTTGTCCCCCACTAAGCTCAGCTGGCTTACTACTTGCTTTATCTTCTAGAGATACTAATCTTAATAATTCTAATACTCTCTCATTTATCTTTTCTTTGCTAAATCCCCAAACCTCTAAAGGTAATGCAATATTTTCATAAACATTCTTACGGCTTAAGAGGTTAAAACTTTGAAAAATCATTCCAAGGTCTTTTCTAAGTTCCCTTATCTCTTTTTTATTTAGTGTTTTAATCTCCTTTCCCATTACTTTTATTGAACCTGAATCATAACTCTCAAGCCCATTTAAACATCTTAGCAATGTTGATTTACCTGCCCCACTATGTCCAATTATTCCATATATCGCTCCTTTCTTTATCTCTAATGATATATCTTTTAAAACCTCTGATTTTCCAAAATTCTTTTTTATGCTCTCTATCTTTATCATAAATTTTGCCCCCTTTTATGAAAATAAATAAGAGTAGAAAAATACCTTTTAATGATTCTTTAACTCTTGGTTAAAAAATAGGTTTCTTCTACTCTTTGCATCTTAAACTTAATAAAATAAAAAATGCACTAGAGAATAAATCCCTAGTGCATGATATAATCACCCTATTAATTTATTCTCTCATCTATCAGCAATTATCTTGCTGCAGGATTTAGCACCACACGTAACAATAAAGTATAAATACTCATAACAAATAAACTCCTCACTCCTGAAGAATCTATAATCGAACATTTAGTATTGTCCGTAGGTTGCCGGGTTTCATAGGGCCAGTCCCTCCACCACTCTTGATAAGAAACCTAATATTTAGTTTTAATATTCTAATTTTAAAATTTTTTCAAACTTCTTGTATATTAATATAATATTTAAAAAAAGTTTTGTCAATAATAAATTTCCAGTAATTTATCAATGTTTTTATAATATTTTTTCTAGACAGATAAAATCCCCGTCTTTTCCTTGAAGATTTATCACTCCAACCTCTTCATATCCACTTCCTATATATAGCTTCTTAGCTCTTATATTTTCAGTGTTTGTATCTAGTCTTATATGTGATAATTCACGTCGTATGCATTCCTCTTCAATAAACTTTAAAAGTCTTTTTCCATTACCACTTCTTGAAAACTTGGGACTTACCATTAATCTATGTATAACTAAAGCTTTTTGTGAATTACTCCATTTTAGTTTTTTATAATTTATATCTTCAGAGCTATTTAAAACTACAGCTCCAACAATATTATTTTTTATATTATATTCTGAATCCTCAGATTCCATTACAAATAAATCTCCATTTTTAAGATCCATTTCAAAATCTTTAATAGTTGGATATTCCTTTGTCCAATTAAGCCCTGTCCCTACACCGCTTTCTAATACCTCATCTATCATTAGTTTTATTTGATTTAAATCCCCATACTTAGCTACCCTAAACTTCATTATATCCTCCATACTAATTAAAATATTTCTGTTTCTTCCTCAATATCTATAATTTTCCCTTCAATGTTTTCTTCTAAGAAATCTAATATCTTTTCCTTTGTAGAATGTGCTATTTTTACATTGCCACATACAGCTGCTATACCAATAACCATAAACTTATGCTCATCTTGCCTATCAACTTCTCCAACTGATATGTTAAATTTATTTTTTAATCTTTGAGTAACACTTCTAACTATCATTCTTTTTTCTTTTAAGGAACCTACCCAAGAATTTCTTATTGTTATTTTCATAAGTAAAATATCCATGTTTAAACTTCCCTTCATCTCATTAATTGATTCTGCATTAATTCCGTAATTTGTATATATTTATAATAATATAAATTTATAATATTATAAATTATAATATTATAAATTTCACAAAAAATAATCAAGTTATTCATTAATTATATTATTTATGAATAACTTGATACTTATTATAAAATTTCATAACATTTATACCTTAAATAAAAAATTAATAACCTACTATATTTTATCATTATGTACTTTTTGTAAAATATTCAATTCAATTAAATATCTCTTCAAAAAAAATGTTATAATTCAAGTGTAATTTTTTGAATTTAAGTAGATTTATTCAAATAATTTAGAATTTAATATGTAATTTGTAATTAAACTTTTTCTACTGATTTTTAATATAATATACGAAATTTATTTTTAGGAGATGAGACTATGAACATAGATTATTTTATTAAACTGGCTCTAGATATTTTCTGTATTTTTATATTTACTTGTTGGGTTAGATATTCTTTTAAAAATGAAAAAGGATTAAGTTATAAAGCTTTAACAATTTTATTATTAACTAATGAAGTTGCTTCTACTATAGAAAACTTTTCTGAAAATATATATAATCACATATATTTTATTTTCTATATAATTCAAGGTATAGCTCTAATAATAATTTTATATAGTGGTCTAAAATCATTATTTACTTTAATTAAAAAATTTAATAACGAAAAAATTAAAATAGAATATTAAAGAATAATAGAAGAAAACTATATTTGACTGTATAAACTATTTATATTAATAAAAAAGGCTAAGAATCTTAAAAGATTTTTAGCCTTTTTTTATTTTTAAACTTAAATACTATTCTACTATAGCAATTACTTCAATTTCAACAGGTGCATCTAGTGGTAATTTAGCAACTTCCACACAGCTTCTTGCAGGTGGTTCACCTTGGAAGAATGTTGCATAAACTTCATTAACAGCAGCAAAATCATTTAAATCTTTAACAAAAACTGTTGTCTTTATAACATTCTCCATACTTGTTCCAGCTTCTTCAAGAATACCCTTAACATTTGTTAAACTTTGTCTTGTAGCAGCCTTTATTTCTGTTACTAATTCCTTTGTTTCTGGATTTAGTGGAATTTGACCTGATGTGTATACCATATTACCTATTCTAACACCTTGTGAGTATGGTCCTATTGCAGCAGGTGCGTTATTTGTTTTGATTATTGTTTTATTCATAAAATTCCCTCCTCTTATCTTTTGTAATTCCATTATAAAGAAAAAATCTCAAAAAGTCTAAAATTTTGATAAAAAGTCTAAATATTTTAATTATTTTGTATTTAACCTCTATAATCTTTTATTGTAAATGTTATAATAAGTGTGAGAATTCACAAAAGAGAGGTGTTATTTATGCATTTAGATAGTATTAAAGTCGCAAGAGAAAATATTAAAGATGTAGTAGTTAAAACTCCATTATTGCATAGTAAGTTTTTCTCTGACTTATCAAAAAACAATGTGTTTATGAAGTGTGAAAACCTTCAATTAACTGGTGCATACAAAATAAGAGGTGCCCTTAACAAAATGATGAGCTTAACTAATGAAGAAAAAGCTAAGGGTGTTGTTTGTTCATCTGCTGGTAATCATGCACAAGGTGTTGCATATGCTGCTAATTTAATGGGTATTAAAGCAACAATTGTAATGCCAACTACTACGCCATATCTAAAGGTTCAATCTACTAAAGATTTTGGTGGAAATGTAATTTTACATGGTAAATGTTATGATGATGCTTATAGTTTTGCAAAGAAAATTGAAGAAGAACAAGGAGCTACATTCCTTCATCCCTTCAATGATATTGATGTAATTCATGGTCAAGGAACTATAGCACTTGAAATATTTGAAGATCTTAAAAATGTAGATGCAATAGTATGTCCAATCGGTGGTGGTGGATTAATTAGTGGTATTTCATTAGCTGCTAAAGAAATTAATCCAGATATACAAGTTATAGGAGTTCAAGCTGAAGGTGCAAGTGCTATGCACGATAGCTTCCATGCAAAAAGATTGACTCCAATTCCTTATGTAAGCACAATAGCTGATGGAATTGCAGTAAAATGTCCTGGTGATCTTACTTTTTCACTAATCCAAAAGAATGTTGATACTATTGTAACAGTTAGTGACAATGAAATAGTTGATGCCTTCTTAGCACTTAATGAGAAACAAAAGCTTGTTGCTGAAGCATCTGGTGCCGCATCACTTGCTGCATTATCAAAATTAGATTTTGAGGATAAAAATGTTGTTTCTATAATAAGTGGTGGAAATATAGATATGCTTACTATAATGTCTCTTATTAATAGTGGCTTAGTTTCTAGAGGAAGATTATTCTGCTTTACAGTAGAACTTCCAAATATTCCAGGAGAACTTAGTAGAATTACAGACCTTCTTAGAGAAACTAACGCTAATGTTGTTAAGCTTGAGCATAATCAATTTAAGGCAGTTAACAAGCTAAGAAATACATTACTTGAAGTCACCGTTGAAACAAATGGATATGAACATATAGCAAGTATTAAAGATCTTTTTAAGACTCAAGGATATATAATAGAGCAATTATATTAATACTAATAATTGTTCATTTTAGTATTAAATAAAGGGTGGATAATCCACCCTTTATTTACTTGCTTCTTTATTTAATTTACTGTCATGCAGTACAAATTTTAAATATAATATAATAACTATAACAAAAATAATCATTGAAATTATCTCTATAATATTAATAGTAGGAATTATATAATTCTTAAAAACATCTCTAAATTCATAAAAATCTCCAATTGAATTATCAACTGTCCTTTTTAAAAAGCTTATTTCTATAAAAAGAATAGAATTTAATATAAGTATTAAACAAAAGCCTATTAATTTAATTATCTTTGCTTTAAATATCTTTTTCATAAATCCTCTTCTCTTCTATAATCCTTATATTATTAATTCTTACTTTAATCAATAACTAATTTTAAAAATTAATTAGATTATATAATAATTATACAATACATTACATAATTTTAAAATATTTCTTTATTAAAACATTGTCATTCATTATTTTTTACCGCTACATTTTAATCCACATGTTTCAAGTTTTTCATCAAGAGTCCTTGTATCAAACGGATTGTGAAGCATTGCCTTTATAAATAATTGAGGATATTCCTCCTTTAAATGTCTCATATATTTAACCCAGATTCCGCTTAATTGCTCGTAGCAAATAGTTATATCTTTTTCTATATGATTATCATCACAACAACCACATATCATGTTATAATATCTATCATCAAACTCCTCTAGTAAGTGGAATAATGACATAATTAACTCTGAAAATACCTCATGTTCCATTAAAGTTGGATTACTTATAAATGATATTATCATATCTTTCTTACTTTTAAGAATTTCTTTAACTCTATCTAAATCTATTTTGCTAGCATCAACAGAAAACTCATGATTTTCAATAACCCTTTCAAGCTCCTTAAAATCGTTCTTTTCCCACTCTTTATTTACAATGGCCACTTTAGTTATACTTTCAATCTCTCTATCACCTTTAGAAAATTCTTCTAGAAGATCTGCTCCAAACTCTGAGAAGAATACTCCTTTAATCATAATTAATTTTTCTCTCTTATGATTCTTTTCACGCTTTTCAAGTAGCTTTTCTATTACAAAGGCTGTAAAGAATACATCCATTGGAATAAATGCAATATCTGCAAATAAAAATATTAAAGTATGGTGTAAATCATTAAAAGTTAAATAGTGTAAATAATGCAGAAATAAAGACAATACTATAAGTCCAATACCTATAAGTATAGTTTCCATTCTATGTCTATTCATAAATTTACTCATAAAAAATCGCTCCTCTCTGTCCAATCATCATGTCTATTAATTATAAGTGTATTTTTACTTATTATACAAACATTTATTTATAAAATCAAAATTGAAAATGCTACTGTAACTTTCTCAATTGAACCTTCACACTTTGGTTCAATTATCTCTCATTTAGCTAGTGAAACTTAATTTATTTTACCTATCTATTACAATATTGATTTATTATATACATAATATAATCTTCTTTATCAAATAATCTATTACTTTTAGGATTTCCACATTCTTTAACCATTTTGCTAATGGGTATTGTTAATCTATTATGTTGTGCTAAAGAATTGTTATTTATATAATTATTTAATACTATTTCAATTCCATCTTTCTTTATGTTTCCTAATTTCCACCATGGTAATATTGATGTATAATTTGGGTATACATCAAATTCTGAAGTAACATAGAAAATAGGAGATTGCGAAACAAGGTTAACAGTAGAATTATCTATAATAAGTTTCTTATAGATTCTTTCTTCAGTATCACCTAAATGCTTATGAAATTCTTTTGGTATATTCACTAAATCATCTGACGTTATTCTTATATCATATAACTTTTCATTTTCACCATCACAACTTCCTTGATGCACAAATAACTCAAATTCTTCTCCTATGATTTCACATCTTTCACTTAATTTCATTTTTTTACTTAAATCAATAAGTGGTTGTATCTTATTAATATTATCTTTATTAATAAACATTTGCCACCTTGGAGCAATTTTATTATTAAGTAATATCTCAGTAGCACTTATTAATTCCTTAAATGCACCTTTTCTTCCAATGTAGTAATCAGTTTCTTCTTCAAGTCCAAAAAAAGTTAATTGGCATCTTCTAACACCAATATCATATGCCCATTTAACATACTCTTTATCTCTATTTATTCTCCAAAAACTTAGTAACTCAAATCTTTCTGGAGTTGTATTTATACTTAATTCATTATCTAATTCCCATAGTTGCTTATAATTACTCTTATAATCTGGCTCCCTAAACCAACTATATACTTCAAGTGAAGCAGTATATTCACTAAAAGTATTTGATACATATTTCAATTCTTCTATAGACATATTTCCGTTATTAAAATGTCCTATCCAGCAATGTTTACATCTATTCGGACACCCCGCCATATCTACTGCAACTGTAATCTTATCAAACCTCATATCAATATCCCCCTAATTAAAACATAATTATTCATAATCAATAAAATATGTCTTATTACTTAATGCATTTGCTATTATAAATTTTATCACATTGTCCATATGTATACATAATCCATAAACAATTCTGCTTAATTTATGTTTAATATATAAAAAAAAGATATTCGCAATTAACAAATATCTTTTTGGCTTTTTCTCTATATTCTATTAATATTCTTCTTATGATACTTTCCACTAAATAATATTTAAAAGATAATTTATTTACTGTCATTACCATTATTAAAGCCTTCTTTTCTACATAAATTAAATTCATTATTTAGGTTCTTTGAGATTTTATATTTCCTGTCCATACTTTTAATTATAGAAACTAAATCTGTAATGGTCATATTGTAATTATTACATCTCTCCGCAAATAGAAAAGCATAGATTTTCCCATATACAATACTAAGCTATATTTACTTTTTTATCTTTACGCTTAGTTATATAAGCTGCCGCTAAGAAAAATACTGCTGAGTATAATACAATTATTACAATATTTTTATATAAAGATGCCATAGGTATTCCATCTTGAAGGGATGATACCATATCCATTGCCCATCTTGTTGGAAGTAATTTTGATAGCTTATCTAATGCATTTGGGAATACTTGTACTGGAACAAAACACCCTCCAAGCATTAAAAGTGTCATAATTAAGATATTACTAATTATACTAGCCTCTTGTGAACTTCTAGTTATTGCTATACAGAATGTTCCTACAGCTACTGCCAATATACTAACTAGGAAAAGTATAAAAAATATTTGTATATAACTCATACCAATATCTATATCCATTAAATATCTTATTGCAACTAAAGATAGTATTGCTTGTATATTTATAGCTAATATGCTAGCCAAAATATTGCCTAGGTAATACTGGTAAACCTTTATGGGCGCTGCAAATATTCTAGTATATACTTTAGTTTTCTTATCTTCTAATATACGTCCTGCCCCAAGTACTGATCTAAAGAACATAAACATTATTAAAAATCCTACAAATAATGATGTATTAGTCTCATAGTCTTTGCTACTAGTTCTTAAAGATCCTCTCTCTATAGTAACTTTATTGCTTTCATACTTATTTAAAAGATTATTATAAATACTACTATCCCCATTACTTATCTTTCCTAAGTCCTCTAAATTTTTCAAATTAATTGATATCATAGATTCTATAGATTTATATATTGAATCTCCGTCTTTACCTATAATCTCAATCTGATTTTTAGAGTCTCCATTAACTATTTTATCTTGAAATCCTTTTTGTATTATTATTCCACATTCTATACTTTTATCTTTTATCTTATCCTCTATATCCTCTTTACTCATAGATAATGTAGTAAAATTACTTTGATCTTCTATATTTTTTAGTATCAATTCTGAATACTTACTCTTATCTAAATTAGCTACACCAATTGATATATTTGATGATCCACTTGTTATTAAAGAACCTACTATTAAAATTATTACAACTGGAGCCAGTATACTTGCTATAAAATAGAGTGGTTTTTTTAATATCATCATTCTTAAATTATTTTTTAGCATTACTAGGATATTTCTCATATTCTCCACTCCTTCCTTCTTCCGCTTACAACCATAATAGCTGCCATTATAGCTGTAACTAGTAATGCAACAGCACAAGATGATATGAGAAGTTTATTGCTATTATTAAATATGCTTTGCATTATTCCTCTATTAAGCCATCTAATTGGAGAAATATTAGTTATTATTTGGAATATTCCACCTACATTATCAGGAAGAGCTAAATATGCACCCCCAAGGAATGAGAATACTGGAAATACTACTCCCTGTAATACCCCCTCTACCTTTTCTTCATCATTAAAGAAACTAGCTACAACTGTACCAATACTTATACTTGCAAGTGCAAATACCTGTATTCCTGCATAACAAAGAAGTGGATTGCTTCCCCAATTCGTCTTTAAAACTAGACTTGAGAATAGGAAACTTGGAAGTGTTGTTCCAAAGGAAATTATAAAATATCCAATTGTTGACCCAAAATAATAATTAAAATCTGATATTCCAAGCATCTTCATCCTCTCTCTAATACCAGTTCTCTTATCTTCAAAGTATCTACCCATAGGGAATAACATTAAATAAAGTAACATCATTGTAAGTTCTGCAATTGCATAATAATCAAAAGAAGTAGGTGCTTGTTCGCTATCAAATAATTTTACATCTATACTTGAATCTTTAGAATTATCTCCATTATCCGCCTTAAGTATATTACCTGTCTCTATTGGATTTATACTATACATAAGCTTTATAGCTTCACCTCTGCTAGTTATTCCACTAATCAAAGAGTTTATATATGAATAATAAAAGTCATTTCCACTTTGTATAAATACATTAATCTTATCTTTATTCAACTCTATAAAAATATCTTCCTCTTTACGCACTTTCTCTTTACCTTCATCTGATGATGATATTGTATCGAATGTAAGCTTCGGACCTCCACTCTCTGAAGCCTTAGTTAAATTATCTATAATTTCTTTTCCTGTATCACCAATATTATTTATATAATATACATTCTTTTCTACCATAGTACTACTTACATTAAAATACTTCCCAAGAACTCCTCCAATTAAAACTGTTAGAAATATTGGAAAAAGCATTGAAAATATAAAATACTTTGGACTTCTAAGAACTAAAAGTATTGTACCTTTAATACATGCTTTCATAATTAAATTAATCCTCCTTAATTTATTATAATATTTCTTTATCTAATCTCTTAGACTTCTTCCTGTAAGAGTTAAGAATACAGTTTCTAGAGTTATCTCTTTATATCCAATATCAAATATATTTACTCCAAGTTCATTAACTTTATCAATTATATTACTTAAATTATTAACTTCCTTACTTGATGCAATCTTTATTTCATTTTCGTTTATTAATACCTCCTGAACTCCTTTAACCTTTTTAAGTTCATTTATTTCTATAATTGCTCCGTTGTCAACTAATAGATGTAAGTTTCTCGTGTCACTTACTATATTCTTAAGTTCTTCTTTTGTACCTTGTACAATAACTTTCCCATGGTCTATTATTGCTATCTCTTCACATAGTGTTTCAACTTCTTCCATATAGTGAGTTGTGTAAATTATAGTTACACCTTTTTCATTAAGCTTTTTTACAGATTGTAATATATGATTTCTTGATTGTGGATCTATTCCAACAGTTGGCTCATCCATTATAATTATCTCCGGTCTATGGACAAGAGCACAGGCTATATTAAGTCTTCTAAGCATTCCCCCTGAAAACTCTTTTGCAAGTTTTTTTCTTACATCCATAAGTCCTGTAAATTCTAATGCTTCCTCTACTCTTTCTTTAAGGACTGATCCTTTAAGCCCATATATCTCTCCAAAGAACTTTAAATTCTCTTCTGCTGTAAAGTCCCAGTAAAGTGCAACTTCTTGTGGAACTAGTCCTATCTTTTTGTTCTGACCCTTCATGCTCTTTGTAATATCAACGCCATTCATAATGATATTCCCTGATGTTCCTCTTATAAGACCACATATAATGTTTATAGCTGTGCTCTTTCCAGCACCATTTGGTCCAAGTAATCCATATATTCTTCCCTTTTCAATTTTAAGTGATATATTATCTACTGCTAAAAAGTCCCCATACTTCTTTACTAGATCCTTAATTTCTATAGCATACATTTAAAATCTCTCCTCTAAAATAATCATTTAAATCTTTATAATCTAATTATATAAAAAAGACCTCCTCTTTGAATCTAGAGAAGGTCATATCTTTCATATGACTTTTGTCATATTGATTTTAAATATTTAATTGCTATTTGAGTTCTATGAGAAAGGCCTGTCTTTTGAAGTATTGATGTTATATAGTTTTTAACAGTACCTTCTGATATAAATAGACTGCTACTAATCTCTTTATTACTAGCACCCTTTGATATTTCTTTTATAATCTCAATCTCTCTTTCAGTAAACTGTGTCATATCAAATTCTTCTTTTTCTTTATAGTCTAAATTAGATGATAGCTTAGATAATACTTCTTCCTGAATAACTGAGTTACCAGCATAAACCATCTCTATAGCACTTATTATCTTATCTGGTGGAGTATTTTTAAGTAAGTATCCCTTTGCACCATAAGATATTGCACTTCTTATATAATCATCTTCATCAAAAGTAGTTAGTATAATGACTTTAGTATTGCTTTTTTCATTTATCTCTTTAGTTGCTAAAACTCCATTCATAATTGGCATTCTAACATCTAAAAGTGCTATATCAACATCATTTCTAACTACATATTCAAGAGCTTCACGTCCATTTGGAAAAGCATCTAAAACTTCTATATTTTGATTTGTTCCAAGTATTATCTTTAAACTTTCTCTTATTAAGTCATCATCTTCTCCAATGACTAGCCTTATAGTCAAAATCTTTTTCCCCCTTTATTTATAAAATATCATAATAGCTGTGAATCCATCACTTCCATCTATTATTAAATTCCCTCTTTGCTTTAAAACTTCCTCTTCCAGTTTTGTTAAACCATAACCTTTTATTACCTTTTCTTTTCCTACTCCATTATCTTTAAATGTTATCTTTAGTAATTTATCTAATATCTCTATGTTTATCGTTATCTTATCACAGCCACTATACTTAATACTATTAGTTGATAACTCCTTTATACCTTCATATATAACAGCCCATTCTACTATAGTCACTTTATCTATATTACCACTGTGCATTACTGAATATTTAATCTTAGATCCTTTAAGCTTTTCTTCTAATAAAAGCTTTATCTTGTTAATTCCAATCTCTTCACTTCTTGGAGTTATTTCATGAATAGTCTCTCTTATATCATCCATTCCTTTTCTTAGGTTTTCCGTAGTTTCTTTTATCATCTCTAGCCCTTTATCTATATCTGTATCTAATATTATCTGAGCTGCTTCAAGTCTCATAAGAGATGCTGCAATTACATGTCCCACATTATCGTGCATTCTTCTTGATATCTCATTTCTCTCTTCTAATTTTACTGAGTAAATGCTTTGTTTGTGGAACTCATTTTCATTCTTAATTTTTTGTTTTAATTCATGACCTTCTTTTATCTTTTTATCCATATCATATTCTAATTTTGAAACCTTTTTATCATATACGCTAAATATTCTCATAAAGAAAATTCCTAGCACTGTAGTATAAATATAAAATGGTATAAAATCTTTTTTATGAAATGCTGAAACAAACGTTGCAGAAATTATAATAATAGGAATTAATAATTCAAGTTTTGAAGCACAAACTTCAATTAATAGTAAAGTTATTAAAGTGCTTGTTATCTCCATACCTAGATAATAAAAAATCAAGTTCCATATGATTAATAATATAAAAAATATATATTTATATTTTTTTCTAATTAATCCTTGCATAAGAGATAGTATAAGAAATCCAACAATATATAGACTTAAAACAAATCCATTTCCACTATCATAAATAGTAATACCTATAACACCTAATATCACTATAATTCTAAAGACTAAATTATAACTTTTCATCTCAAAATTTATCATTTTATCACCTAAGTAACCTTAATTATTTTACATTATTATACTATAAAAAAATGTATATAAGATATCTTATATACATTTTACATAAATTATTATTTATATAAATTTCAATTCATATAAACACTAATTTTCCTTTTGTATTTTTCTTTTTCTAAAGTAATATGCTAAGCTCACCATCACAGATGGTACCGTAATTCCTATAAGCATTACTATAGAGATTAGATATAATATAAATAATAAATTATTATCATTTAAAATTTCTTTAAATGATAATCCAAGTAAAATTATAAATATCATTATTACTCCACTTATGATCCCCATCTTATTACACCTGGATCTAATTACCTCATACTTATTTTTGTAGCTTTCTTTATCAGTATATATTGGTGTAGTTCCTCTATCTGCTCTAAAGAAATGGAAACCTTCAGTAGAATCTACATGCTCCCACCCACCACTTTTAAATATATCAAAATACTCATCTAAATCTTCTTTGCTTTCATTATAGTCCATTGAATAAATATAGTCATTGCACTCTCCTCTAACTAACTTGTATCTAAGTGGACCTACACTTTCAAGTATCCACCCTTCCTTTGATAAATCACTAAGTTTTTTAGTTATTTTTTCTTCATCAAAGGCATATCCCCCATTAATTAAATATTTATACTTTTTCTTTTCTCTCATAATTAAACTCACCCTTCTAAAATTTTTAAAGCTTTTTCTCCATAGGAGACCATAAGCCTTCTTCTTTCAATATCCTTTTTAATTAATTCTTTTCCCTTATCTGTTAGTATATAAGTTTTTCTTCTATCTCCATTATCATCTAGTAATTTTATTAATTCCCCATCTTGTAGTTTCTTTAAAATAGTATATAGACTTGCAGGTCCTATATCTATCTTGTTATTTGATAGCTCCTTAATCTCTTGCATTATCCCATATCCATGCATTGGTCTTACTAAAGTTAATAAGATATAGTAAGTTGAATCTGTTAGTATATCCTCTTCTAATGCTTTCTTTCTAGCCATATTACCTCCTTATATCATTAAATGATATATCGTTTAATGATAGTATATATTATATCTTCTAATTTGTAAATATATACCACGGAGAATTTTTCTATAATTAATGTTATAATATGGTTAAATAGGATGAGGAGGTATATACTTTGAATAAAGAACTTAAGATTAAAAAAATTGATGAACTCATTAAAGAGCTTACTGAATATAAATTATCCATTGAAAAAGGAGTTCCTTATTTTGAAGAGAAAAAATTAGATAAACTTATGTACGATAAAGAAAAGAGCGTGGAAGAATTATTTAATTGGAAATCCTCAAAAATTAAGATTGAATACACTGAATACACTGATAGTAAGCATGAAGCTGTTCTTATGAGTAGAACTGAAAATTTCTTTGCAAAAGATACCCTTGATGGATACGAAGTGGCTGATGAAAATGGTAATACAATAATACGTCCACTAGAAAGACTAAGCGATTTTGTTGCTGAGGTGGAAAATAAGTTTATAATTGATGAAAAATATATTCTTGAACTTTGTAAGTTAAATAAAAACAGACAATTAATTATAGATTTTATGGAAGATTATAAATATGATTCAATGAATGAATCTCCTGGAGATATCAGATTTGATTTTGATTGTAATTATATCTCTTTTAAATATGATAATGAAGAAATAGAAGTTATAGACCCTTCATTAGAATTATTTGATAAGTTTAAAGAGATATGCCCTCAAGCTGTAATTAGCAGTATAAGACCACTTTGTTTTTAATATAATTATAATTTTCAAATTATAATTAGTTATTTTTAGCAATCATATAATTTAATGTTGATTTTTTGATATTTTATATTGACAGAGCTTCTCATTGTTATTATATTTATAACCATGGGATACCTTTAAGATAGTCCAGAGAGGCTAATAAGGCATATACATAATAGTCATTATACTATAGTATTTTACCTTAGCATCTTAATTGGTGTTAAGGTTTTTTTATGGTGTCCTATAAAAATTATTTACTTAGGAGGACATTATGAAAATTAAATCACTTAAAAACAATCAAAACAAACTTGCAATTCAAATGGGAATTGCACTTATCTTAGGTCTACTACTAGGTGGCGCCTTTATGCTTCTTAGAGAATATCTAATTAATAATTCTAATGCTGATTTATGGACTAAGATAAATCAAATTCTATTTCAAGATATAACAACACCTGAAGGTAAAAATTCTTTAGGTATATTCTATATAATTGGTCAATTATTCGTAAATTCACTTCAACTTGTTATAGTACCTATGGTATTTACTTCAATAGCTCTTGCAATGTGTCATATAACTGATACTAAAAAGCTTGGACGTATATCATACAAAACTATAATGGCATTTTTAATAACTTCTATATTTGCTTTAATCCTTGCAGGGGTCTTTGCACTTACTGCTCATAATCTAGGATTCTTTAATGTAAGTATAAATGGAGTCTCAGCTCAAGCTGGTAATACTGGTAATAATCCATTGCTTGTTTTAGTACAAGCTGTGCCAAATAATATAACATCAGTATTCTCTGAAAATGGTAAGATACTAGCTGTTGTATTCTTAGCAGTTTCTACAGGACTTTGTGTTAATAAACTTGGTGATGAAATTAAGATTTTAAAGAAAATATTAGAAGAAATAAATAAGATAATAACAGTATTCTTAACATTTATAATAACTAAGTTTGGTCCAATTGCAATATTTGTACTTATCACAAGAACTTTTGCAATATACGGTATTGATCATTTAAGACCTGCGCTTGCTTATGTGGGTACAACAACTGTTGCACTTTTAATTTTCTTAGTATTTGGATATGCATTATTTATATTCTTATCATCAAGACTTAATCCATTTATATTCGTAAGAAAGATCGCAAAGGTTGCTTTATTTGGATTTTCAACTTCATCATCAGCTTCAACACTTCCACTAAACACTAAAACTACAGTTGAAGAACTTGGTGTAGATAAAGATATAGCTTCATTTACTCTACCTCTTGGAATGACTATAAACATGAACGGAACTGCAATAATGCAAGTAATTGCTGCAACTTTTATAGCTTCAAGTGCTGGATATGAAGTAACTCCAACTAGCTTAACAATAATCGCTATACTTGCATTGATATCATCAATTGGAACACCTGCTGCCCCTGGTGCTGGTGCAATAATATTATTTACAGTTTTAACTGGAATGGGCTATCAAAATGATGCTGCACTTCTTGCATACTCACTTATCCTTGCAATTAATAGACCAGTTGAAATGCTTGTAACATCACTTAATGTTGTTGGTGATTCAGCAGCTGCTATATATGTTGCAAAGTCTGAGAATTCATTAGATGAGGAAATTTATAACAGCTCTTCATTAAAAGAAGAAATTTATAATAGCTAATACAAAATTCAATAATATTTATATCTTATTACTTTAATTGCAAATATTTTAAATATTTACCATCCAAAACCTCCCTTATTAGTTAATCTTATAGTATATTTATTATATACTTTAAAAACTAAGGGAGGTTTATTTATGGTAGAAAAGATTTTTTATAATGGTGATATATTAACTATGGAAGATAATATATATGCTGAAGCTATTTTTATAAAGGATGGATTTATAAAAAAAGTTGGTACAAAAGATGAGGTTTTAAAACTTAAAAGTGATAATACAGAATTAATAAATCTAAATAACAAAACACTTATGCCATCATTTATTGATTCTCACAGTCATATAACTGCTGTTGCAAACACTCTTACTTTAGTAAATTTAAGTAATGCAAAAAGCTTTGAAGATTTAGTTACTATACTAAAGACTTATAAGGAAGAAAATAATTTAAATGATACCGATTGGATTATAGGATTTGGATATGATAATAATTCACTAAAAGAAAAGATAAACCCAACTAAAGAAATATTAGATAAAGTATCTACTACAAATCCTATAGTTATAACTCATATATCAGGCCATATGGGTGTTTTAAACTCTACCGCCCTTAAAGAAATAGGAATATCAAAAGATACTAAAAATCCTGAAGGTGGAAAGATTGGACGTGTAGGTACATCAAATGAACCTAATGGTTATGTAGAAGAAACTGCCTTTGTAAATGCATCATCTAAAATCCCAGCTCCCTCTTTAAATAATCTAATTAAATTACTAAAAAAAACTCAAAACATTTATTTAAGCTATGGTATTACAACCGCTCAAGATGGGCTTGTTAAAGATGAATCATTTGCTTTACTTAAAAATATATCTGACAATGAAGACCTAGATATAGATGTAGTTGGGTATGTTGATTTAAGAAACTGTAAACATATAATTGATAATAATAAACAATATGTTAAAAACTATGTTAATAGATTTAAAATTGGTGGATTTAAAATCTTCTTAGATGGTTCTCCTCAAGGAAAAACTGCTTGGATGACAAAACCTTATCTAAATGGAGATAAGGATTATTGTGGTTATCCAGTTTATCAAGATAATGAAATTAAAGATTTTATTAAAACTTCTTTAGACTATAATGTTCAATTACTCTCTCACTGTAATGGTGATGCTGCTGCAAATCAACTTATAACTTCATTTAAGTCAGTCTTAAGCGAAAATCCTAATTCTAAGGCAATTAAACCAGTTATGATTCATGCACAATTATTAAGAAAAGATCAGATTACCTCTCTTAAAGACATTAATATGATACCATCTTTCTTTATTGCACATACTTATTACTGGGGAGATGTCCACATTAAAAACTTTGGAGAAGAAAGGGCTTTTAATATAAGCCCTGCAAAAACTGCTCTAGAAGATAGAGTTTTATATACATTCCATCAAGATAGTCCAGTTATTATGCCAAATATGCTTGAAACTGTTTGGTGTGCTGTAAATAGAATAAGCAAAAATGGAGTTATAATTGGAGAAGACCAAAGGATATCCCCTCTTAATGCCCTAAAAGCTGTAACAATAAATGCTGCATTTCAATACTCTGAAGAAGATAAAAAAGGCTCTCTTAAAGAAGGTAAGTTAGCTGATTTAATTATTTTAGACAATAATCCCCTTAAAGTTGATCCTATTAAAATTAAAGATATAAAAGTTCTTGAAACTATTAAGGAAGGTAAAACTTTATATAAGTTATAGTATTTAAAAATCACACTATATTATTAAAAACAAAAGTAATATGCATTGTTCTAATTCTGCATATTGCTTTTATTTTATACATTATGTATTTCATATATTTTTAATTCTATATATGATTTTTATTTTATATAAATTTATCTTCCCCAATCTATTGCTATTAATCAAATTTGTAATGATAACATATAATAATTAAAAAACGTCATGTTCTTGTTAATTATTTCAAGTGAGTACTTTTATTAAAAAAATATGATAAGATATTATATATAACTCAAATTTTATTATATCGTGCTTTTTATTGTCTCCCTTAATATTTACAATTTATTTATTAGGATTCCAAATATTAAAGATATAATTATATCAGTTTATGAAATTATTTTATAAAAGGGGGGAATTTTTATGTTTAATAGAAAAGTAGTATTAGAATTTACTAATGTTTACTATAACATGAATGATTTATTAGATGCAGTAGTAAAGTATTATAAAGATGAAGGAATATTATGTAGCGTTATTGGAAAAGATAATCTTGGTAATCCATTATTACTTATCAATTTTAGGACTTATGAGCTAAAGGTTAAGAATCTTAGTCCAGGATATGTTCAGTATACTTTACCTCCTGATGACGTGTGGCCTCCATTAATGGCAATTCAACAAATTGTTCTGAGAGAAATATAAAAAAGGTGATTCATAACTTTGAATCACCTTTTCTTTTTTTATTCATTAGTATATTTTTCAAAGCTTACTTTATTACTTTTTTATAACTTTGAAAACTTTTACTTGACCTAAAGCTCACTTTAAGGTTTATTATTAAATTAGACTATGTGATATGGGAGGGGTATTAAAATGAAATATTTAAACATTTCAAATACAGAATTAAAATCATCAAATATAATTATGGGTAATATGCGTATTAATGAGCTATCTTTAGATGGAGCTGAAAAATTAATACGTACTGCTATGGATGAAGGAATTAACTTCTTTGACCATGCAGATATATATGGTAGCGGAGAATGTGAGGAAATGTTCTCTACTGCAATTAAAATGAATTCCGATATTAGAGAAAAAATGATTCTTCAAAGTAAATGTGGTATTAATACAAAAGGAAACTATTATGACCTTTCAAAGGATTATATATTAAATTCAGTTGATGGTATATTAAGTAGACTTAAAACTGATTATTTAGATATTCTACTTCTTCATCGTCCTGATACTTTAGTTGAACCTGAAGAAGTTGCAGAAGCATTTTCAAAACTTAAAGAAAGTGGAAAGGTTAAACACTTTGGTGTATCAAACCATAATCCAGCTCAAATTGAATTATTACAAAAGTATACTGATGAAAAACTTATAATAAATCAATTACAATTTGGAGCAGCACACACTAACATTGTTGATTCAGGTATTGCAGTAAATATGGATATTAATCAATCCTTCGATCGTGATGGTAGTGTTCTAGAATATTGTCGTCTAAAGGATATAACTATCCAAGCTTGGTCACCATTCCAACATGGATTCTTTGATGGAGTATTCCTTGGTGATATGGAAAAATTCCCAGAGCTTAATCAAACTATTAATGAACTTGCTGAGAAATATGGAGTTACAAGTACAGCAATAGCTACTGCTTGGATTACACGTCATCCTGCTAATATTCAAGTTATTTTAGGTACTACTAAACCAAGTCGTATTATAGATGCTTGCAAGGGATCCGATATACCATTAACTAGACAAGAATGGTATAAGATTTATAAAGCTGCTGGAAATATGGTACCTTAAAACCAACATTTAGCTATATATTTTAAATTTAAATAATACAAATGAGAGGATGAGATTTATTCATCCTCTTATTTAATTTTTTATTTATTCTAAATATCTATATCGTCTAATTATTCCACATCCTATTTCCATTTTTTACTATAAATATCATAATAAGTACCAATAAAATCTACATCTCATATATTGAATTAAAACCTTGTTTCTATTGAGGTGTTTTTTTGATGAATAATGAAGAAGAAAGTACAAGACTCCCACCTGAACTGGAAGAATATCTTGCAAATCTAGGCTTAGAACTTGCGGATATTGAGATACTTGGATCAATATTTTTAATTGTAGGATATTCTTATTTTATAATTGCAGCTAATGAAGATAAAGAAAATATACTTAATCCAAATATCCCAATAGCCCCTGGTAGTAGGGGTAGACCTACACATTTACTTCTTATAGGTGAAGAATTAATTTTAGAAGGACTTATTATTCTTTGGATAGTTGCTATAAGAAGAATACATGAAAAGGCTTTAGAAGGTTCCGATGAGTCCCTTGACCCTTATAAAAGATTGGCTAATGCATATTTTCTAAGTGTAATAGCAAATAAAGAAAGAGTTATTGCACTTGCTGAAATTGATAGAACAAATACTGATGATGAAGCTTTTATATAAACTATACTTAAATAATAATTGTAAAATTCTTATTTAAATTACACTCTATGAGGTGTTAAATGGATATTAATAATTTTAATATGGATAATTTCTTTAGCCCTTATACGTTCAATGCAAATCTTGGTGATGAAAGCGGTAATCCTGAAGATGAAGAACGTAGACAATATTTCCTTAGAATAGATTTAGAGATAGTTAATATTGAACTATTTGGTACTTGTTTATCTGTTATGTCATCACTTTATTATCTTAAAGCCTCTCTTATTGGTAAAGAAATAGTACTTAGTGCACTTAACGGTATAGATTCTGGGCTTGATGCCACTCCTTATGTAAATGTTGGAGAAACCCTCGGTTTAATGGTTAACTTTATATTTGCTTACTCAGCATTTAAAAGATATGAGGAAAAATCTGAACAAGACCCTGAGCATCAAGATCCTTATAGACGAATAGCAATGAGCTATATTCCAACAATACTTGCTTATCTTGTTAGAGTAAATGCTAGAAGAGAACTAATTTCTACTCTTCCTAATATCTAAAAAGGATTGTTTAACATTACAATTAAACAATCCTTTTTAAGTTTCTTTTTTTATTATAATCACTTATTTATTATTTTTCTCTATATTAAGTAATTTTTCTTTTATATCAATTCCACCTAAATATCCAGTAAGCTTTCCATTACTCCCAACTATTCTATGACAAGGTATAAATATTGGTATTGGATTTCTATTACAAGCAAGCCCTATTGCTCTTGCTGCTTTTGGCCTACCTATCTGATCTCCCATTTCTTTGTATGTAAGTACCTCCCCATACGGAATTTCACATAATCCATTCCATACTTCATTCATAAATTCTGTACCTTTTGGTGATAATGGTAGGTTAAATCCTTTAAGTTCACCACTTATATATTTATTAAGCTGAATTGATGCTTCTTTTAGAAGCTTTGTCTCTTTAAATTCTATATTATCTTCAATGTCATCTTTCCCAAAATAAACATTTGATATAAACCCATTTTTTTCTTCTATCCCTATAGTTCCTATATCTGTTTCATAAAAAAATACTGCCATTAACTAATCCTCCACTATATAGCCTTATTTTAGTTATTATGTATTATACTACTTTATAAATTTATTTTCCTCTTTTTTAGTCTATTATATGATTTATCTGTTATATCAACTATACGAATATTCATTATAAAAAAGTATTTTATTATTATTTTTTAGTATTTTTTAATCTACATTAGCCCCATTATCTAAAATATTAAATTGATAACCTAGTAGTATTTTAGAATATGTAGGTGAATAGTAATTTAAAGATAGTCTTTATATAATTAATAAAATATAATAAATTAAAAGTATGCCCATTCAGACATCCTTTTAATTTATTCTTTAAGTAATTTCCTTTATCCAATTATAAAATCTAAAAAGTTTTGGATGATTTTCTCGCTCTTCTCTTTCATGCATTAATTTTGCCATTATTATAGCTGGTTCTAAAAGACTTATAGTATCATTATATCCTTCTTTTATTCTCATTCTCTTAGCTGCCATATCTAAATTAAGAGTTCCCTTAAGAGTACTTTCATTTAAATTTCTAGGAACTAATTCTAATATCTTAGTATTTGGATAAAGAGTCTTATCAACTCTTTCCTCCTTTGATAACAATACAACTATGATAATATCGCAATTTTCTCCATATACAGGCTGTATTGGAGTATTATCTGCAACACCTCCATCAATATATTTGCCACCTAAAACTTCTGTACAATCATATATCATTGGAAGAGATGCAGATGCAACTATCATCTCTTTAGCTGTTATATCATCATAGTCATTTATTCTAAAATACTTTGCTGTAAAATCAGGTAACTCCGTACATGCAGCGTAGCATATCTTACCTCTTTCCTTTACTTTTCCTATATTTAAATAATCCTCTATTATTTCTCTTGCACCATCTTTTGGAACTCCACCTTCTTCTAGCTTTTGAACCATATATTTCTTAGCTAAGTTTAAATGATGTGATCCTATTGCAAGTTCTATTCCTCTTTTTAGAAGTTGAAATTTACTTATAGGAACAAGCTTATCCATAGTAACTTCATCCCATAAAGCTTCAGCAGCATTTATATCATCTTGAGCAAATAAAACTGCGTTAAATGCACCTATTGAAGTACCTGCAAAAACATCTATGTACTTGTCTAACCCTAATTCTTTTAATGCTTTCCATACACCAAGTTCGTAGGCACCTTTGCCCCCTCCCCCTGATAGCACTAATCCTATCTTCATATAAATCTCCTTTTTTTAAACTTATCCACTATTATATCCAAATAATTATTATTAAAACTAAGTATATCATAAATTTGTGTATAAATTTAAAGATACTATATTACTATATTTTTAATAAATCATATACAATATTCGTTTAAATATAAAAAGCAATCTTAGTCTTAATAATATTAAAACCAAAACTGCTCTTTATGTTTGTTCAATAATTTTACTAGTAAATAGTTTTTCACTTTATTATATGAATTTATTGCTTTAAATATTACATATAATAAAATTATTTTTCAGTTAATATGGACGTTATAACTATCTTTCTTTTTCAACTACTATGTGCAAATATTCTGTGGAATCTCTATATTGAGGATATTCACAAGTTTCTGCTGATACATTAGTCCATTAATAATATTGCATCATAGGAATCACTTTCAAGCAAACGTAGATTTAATGCATTTTCGCAAATATACGCCTGTGCTTTAAATCCTAACCTTTCAATACTCTGTATAGCATATTAATCAACATATTAATTATACAACAATGTTAATATATGTATAAATCATTCCAGAGATTTATCCACTAATTTTTTACTAATATTTGAAAAGAATCTATTTACTTCATTGAAATATTATATAATTAGTATATAAACTAATGATTAGTTATATTAAATAGCGAATCAACAATTATTTTTATATGAAAGGGAAAAAATAATGAATTTAAATATTATTGATATGGAAAAGTGGGAACGAAGAAAGTGTTTCGAGCACTATTTTAATAATGCAAAATGTACTTATAGTATAACTGTAAATATTGAAATAACAAATTTATATAAATATATTAAAAACAATAATTTAAAGTTATATCCTGTATTCACTTGGATTACCACAAAGTGCTTAAATAATCATAAAGAATTTAAAATGGCAATTAATGATGAAGGTAAGCTAGGATATTATGATGAAATTAGTCCATGTTATTCTGTGCTGAATGATAAAACAAAAATTATGGACGAATTATTTACGTTATATAGTAGCAATTTCAATGAGTTTTATAGCAATATGCTATATGATATGGATATGTATAAAAAAGACTCAACATATTCTCCTAATTTTCAAAAGAATTTTTACTTAGTTTCATGTATTCCTTGGATTAATTATTCATCCTTTAACGTTAATAATGAGACTAATATGCCTATGTTATTTCCAATGGTTACTTGGGGTAAATATTATAATGAAAATGAAAAAGTATTTATGCCACTATCACTTCAAGTACATCATTCAGTTGCTGATGGCTATCATTGCTCATTATTTTATGATGAGGTCCAAGATATAGTATCAAATCCAGAATTATATTTGAATTAACTAGAAAATTTAATCAGTATATATACATTAGAGAATAACTTTAATATAAGACAAATTAAAACTCAGCAATTGATTGCTGAGTTTTTTATTTGTACTAACTTCATTTAACTATATTTATTATAAATCTCTATATTTTCTATAGTAGAAGTAACTATCACTTTCCATGTTCGGTTGTTTATGTCCAATAGGTATTCTTTTTTCAAATAATTCAAATCTACATTTCTCTGCAAGATTACAAGAAGGGATATTTGCACAATCAATAGTTAAAATAATATACTTTATATCTGATACATCAAAACACCAGTTAACTAATGCATTTACCGCTTCTCTTGTATACCCTTTCTTTTGATATTTTTCTGACATAAAATAAGCTACTTCAACTTCATTTAAGGTATCTTCAATCCCCATACCAACCATTCCAATCATTTCATCTGTATCATTTAATGCAATTACATATCTTTTGTTTTCATAAATATCAGTTAAATTTTTTTGTGCTTGATGCCAATCAATATAACCAAAATATGATTGTGGTGAATCTCCGATTTCTGCCCAATCAGGCATAAATCTTAAAATCTCCTTCTCTCTAACAATTCTATAAAGGTTTTCTGCATCTTTCCTTTTAAAATCTCTAATTATTATATTATTTGTTTCTATTCTCATACCATTTCTCTCCCCATAAATTAAAATAATTTTACAATCAATAAAATACTATTATTAGTTAACTTTCGAATTTATTTTACCATATATTTGATATTAAAGCAGTTACAGAATTAGCTTTATTATAAATTCAATTAGTTTAAATCTAGCACTATAGTTGATATTAGTTATATAAGAGAAATCTCTGAATAAATAAAATTTTTATCTATCTTCCATTCCTCCCGTAATTTTCTCTTATAGATTTTCAAATAAAGTTTGTTTTATATCCTTAACTAATCTCTCATTATTTTTTGCAGCATAATTAAATTCTATAAATGAAACTATAGGATCTACTATCATATTTAAAGCAAAATTTAGAGTTATACCAATCAATAGATCCTTTAGCTGCACTTTCTAATCTGAATATCTGTTCTAATGTAAAGTTAAGAATATTAAAGACTTACTATTTTAAATTTATATTGTAATTTAAAATTAACATATCCAATATTCCCATAAATATTATATATTCAGAATCATACATTGTTTACTCTATAGTTAATATATAATATAATTTAGTAATATATGGTATTTTAAATAAATTTTTTCTCTTGTCTGGAAGGATTTAAATATATGAAAATTTCTAGCTGCCTAGGTTGTAAGCTATCACATAAGCAATTACCTGTTTATGTTGTTTACGAAGATGAGTATGTAATTTGTATTTTAGACCACAGCCCTTTTAATAAAGGCCATACATTAATATTAACTAAACATCATTTCTTTGATTTAAATGAATTTGATGTTGAAACTTCAAATGCAATTATGAATGCATCAATACTAATTTCAAAAGCTATAAAGTTAGCTTACAATCCAGATGGTATAACTATTTGCCAAAATGGTGGTATTTTTAATGATTTAACTCATTATCATATGCACGTTATTCCAAGATATAGAGATCAATGTTTTTCAAACTTTTATTTAGATGATGAAATTAATATCAAAGATCAAAAAACTAATCTAAAGGAAGTAATGGTAGATATAATAGATGTTTTAAAAACAATTTAAATAAGCACTTTAATCTATCTATTAAAAATTATGATCTGAAACCTTAAAATATTAGATGTTAGGAGTTATTATGAATATTTATTTAAAAGATATTAATGAAGATAATTGGCAAGAATGTATTTTTCTAACTACAAACAAAGATAATAGCCACTCTATTTGCGAGGAGTTTGTAGCTTCTAATGCTTTATCTATTGCACAATCTAAAATTGAAGATGGTTGGATTATAAAAGCTATCTATAATGAAACCTCTATGATTGGTTTTACTATGTATGGTTACTGCTATAATCAAAAATTTTATGAGATATGTAGACTTATGATAGACCATAAATATCAAGGAAATGGGTACGGAAAGATAGCCCTTATAAAAATCATTAATGAAATGAAAAAATTTAAAGATTGTGATGAAATTTATTTATCCTTTGAACATGATAATAAGATTGCTCAAAAGCTTTATGAAAGTCTTAATTTTAAAGATACAAATAAAATTATTGATGATGAAATTTTATACAAGCTATCATTATGACGAACTTATTTTTAAAAAGCTCTAAAAAACGTTTTATTATGACTACACTATCTGATATTACTACATTCTGTTTCTTTTACACAGTCTTATCAATATAATATTTAGTCTTAAATTATATTAACTTTATTTAATATTATTAATTTTCTAATGAAAATCTATCTATTATTTTTTGTATTATTTTTTGGAGGTAACGGTATGAATAATTTCTTTGAATTAATAGAAAAACGTGAAAGTTGCAGGCGCTATACAGGAGAATCTATAGAAAAAGAAAAACTTATAAAATGTATTGAAGCTGCTCGTTTAGCTCCTTCTGCTTGTAATGGTCAACCTTGGCAATTTTATCTAGTTACTAATTCAGATATAAAATCAAAATTAGTAAAGCTTACTCAAGCATCTAGTAAAAATGCTTCAGCCTTTATAGTAATTTTAGAAGAAAAACCTAGACTTCAAACTAAGATTGTAAATAATCTAAAAAATCAAGAATATACACAAGTTGATATAGGTATAGCTACATCTCATATATGCCTTGCTGCTACCGAACTTGGATTATCTACTTGTATTCTTGGATGGTTTAATGAAGATAAAATAAAAGAACTTTTAAACATACACCTTTCAAAAAGAATTAGATTAATTATAAGCATTGGATATAGTTCAAATAAAGAACCATCTAAAAAGACTCGTAAATCCTTAGATAAAATCTTAACCATTATTGATTAATAATTATAATATTTAAAACTAACTGATGAAAAAGGACTGATTAAAATAGATATAAAATTAAGATTATATAAAAAAGATGACTTAACTACCCTTTGCTATTTCATTTAAGCACTCTTCAGCTTTATAGCATAGTACTTTAAATCTAAGTCTAGTCTTAATACTCTAATTAAAATAAAAAGCATTACTGACCTAAGTAATGCTTTAAATATTTTCTAATTATTTTCTAAATGACTTCTTTATCTTTGATTTTAGCTTATTAAACTCACTACTTGATGGATACTTAGTTTCTGATTTTGATGCTCTGCTTATTGTATCATTTGCTCCAATATAATCATATGTCCTATACTGTGCCATAGCTAAATGATATAAATAAATTGGTGAATCTTCATCCT
Source organism: Clostridium sardiniense (assembly GCF_019753795.1). Lineage (NCBI taxonomy): Bacteria > Bacillati > Bacillota > Clostridia > Eubacteriales > Clostridiaceae > Clostridium > Clostridium sardiniense. The sequence continues at coordinate 187,649 of NZ_JAIKTU010000005.1, forward strand.
TATCTAGCAAAGCATCATAATATTCTGCTACCTTTTCAAAATATATATCATCATATTTATTTGTTTGCCTTATTCCATCCTTATAAAACTCATAAATAGATACATTATAAGCTTCATCAATATCTCTAGTCCATAAAATTAACTCTTTCCTGCCATCACCTTTTATATCTTCTAAAAACATCTTTTCATAAGGTGGTAAATTATATCTAAATGCCTTATTTATCTCTCCATCTTTAAGTGATAATATATCCATACTATTTTCTGTATTACCATCTCTCCAGCCAACTAATATATAATTTTGCCTATTAACTTCAACTACATCTAAATCCTTAATACTATATCCCTTTCCTTCAAATCCATCTATAAAATATATTCCATCATCATATTCTTTATTTAGTCCAACATAGGGCTTACCCTTTAAAGTATATGCAATTAATAGTTCCTCTTCTCCATCACCATCAAAATCTCTCTTTATAACTTTACTATTAGAGATTTCATTTAGTGGTATGTTTATAGCCTCAGGTGGTATATTAAGAATTTCTTCCTTATCTACCTTTTCATCTCTTGGCACCATACCTTCTTTTGATCCTGGTATTAGTATCCATACTTCCGTAATTCTTGGAATATTATTTATTAATGTAACATTGCTTTCAATAACTCCAAGTAAATCCTTATCATCTACTCCAAGTATAGATTTAGCAAGTACCAAATTATATATATCTCTAACATTAGATTCAATTGGATCTACACCTCTTAAATTTGCTACTCTTATACTTGCATTTTCTTTAACTTTTCCCTTCTCATCATAAATTTGATTTAAGTATACTTTAGGTCTTAATGACAAATCAACTATATACCTTTCCTTTGTATCTTGTGATATTACTTCTGCTCTATAATTATCTAAGTATCTAGCATCAAACTTAAACATTGTATTAAATATATTATGATTGTAAATCTCTTCTAAGGAATTATTTTTGTAAGTGTATACAGCAAGGAAGTATGTCCCTATATCATTTTCAAGGATACCTCTTATCATAATTTCTGCTTTTCCATCTCCATTTAAATCACCAAGAAATAGGCTTATATTATATCCGGAATATGGAACATCTTTTTTTATAACCTCTCCATTTCCTTCTGTGTTAACAGTTATTGATATATTGCTGACATAATTACTATCACCATCTTTTTTAAAACCTGTAAGTATTACTTTATCTAAAGAAAATTTATCAGTTACATTTCCATCTTTAACATCAATAATGCTTTTTTCATGATTTTGTGGCATCTCTATCCTCCAAAAAAATTCTTTTAATACCATACTATTACTGAATATGTCTTATTGATATAGTTTGTTTATTTATCTTATAGAAAACTTATACTCCTATCTTTTCATTCTAATAAATCTTTCCAAAATCTTTTTTGTATATATTTTTTTATATATTTTTCTTTAGTATATATAGCATTAGTATTCTTTGGTACTGATTTTTGATCGTCTCATCCTGTGTCAAATTCGGACCCCCTATGTGAATTTTTACCGCCTCCTTTTTGGCGCACTTATCTAAAGGTATTTTATAGTATAAAAATACCCCTATTATAGTTAAAATTAATTTTTTTCATATATATTTTATAATCTAATTAGATTGAAGCTTCCAATTATTATATATGCAGTAATTACAATTTACTAAAATAAATTTTTATATTTTTACGTGAGTTTTTATAATATTTCTAATATTAATTTTAATTATGTACTTACATTAACTAATTTAAGTTATACAAATACATTGAATACAATTTTTAATTAATATAAAAGACAGGTGAATATTTTAATTATTCACCTGCCTTTATTTGCTATATTTCTTATCACCATATATCAATAGAATTATTAGAGCTACTATTAATATAGTATCAATTATAGCTGCAATTAACACTGATTTACTAAGAAAAGTAACTAGTGCTATTACAATAATTAAAAGCCCAAAAGCTAATAATACTAAGCCAATCCAATTTAGATAGGACTTCTCATCTATTATATTTTTGATTTTATAATCATTTATAAAGATTGACCTTTTCTTAAACTTTATTTTGTATCCAAAGAATATAGCTAACGCTCCTACTATTAGATTTAATACAATAAAGAAGTTCATATTATCCCCCTTTTCTATGTCTAATTAATATGCTTTTATTGGTTAAATTCTATTCCAATGTTGCATATAAAACAGTATCTAAAATTGATTCAGAATAATGTCTTAAATATAATTTATATTCAGGCACTAGCTTCTTTATAAGAAGTGGAATTTCATATATATCACGTGCTCTATGATAGACACAAATAGCTAATTTAGGCTTGTACTTTTTTATTATTTTTTCTGCCCCTTCAATAGTTTGACATTCTGCTCCTTCCACATCCATTTTAATAAATGTTACAGGTGCAATATCAAATAATACATTATCTAAACTATTAGCATTAGTTGTTGAATTACCTTTACTATAAATTTGAGATATAAAGGATCCATCTTCATAAAATCTAAGAGTCTCTTTTTTGTTCCAACTTGCTAATTTATAAGTTACTACATTATTTATATCATTTTCTAATATATAACTATTTAAAGAAAGCATATTTTCATGATCAGGTTCAAAAGCAATAATCTTTTTATAGCTTCCATCAGCTTGCTCAATAAAACTCTCTATAGTATCTCCTGTATAAGCCCCTAAATCAATAAAGAATTCATTATTTGATAGTTTAATTATATCTTTATCAAAATACTGTTCATTATATGTTGAAATATCTTCTAGTAAAGACGTATCTCCAGTCTCATATACCTTAATACGAGTTTCTAATACTCTTTTTGATTCTTCATCCTCTAATAAATTCTTTACTTCATCTATTTTATACGTTGTATCATCTGACTTACATTTATTCCAATCTTCCATAAAATACTTAATCATCTCTATGCCTCCTACTAATATTACAATCGATTTCAATCTTTAAATTACTAATATCTATAATCAAATTTAGAATTATTCTAATATCAAATTTTAATAACTTAATTCTTATAAATAATTATATCACCTGAACTTATTTATTTCCATATTTTTACTTTTTTATTTTATAATTTATTTATTTTTAATCATATAAGAAAAACTTAAATAACATTTTATTACGTAATCTTTTCTTATTATATCAACATAATAATTCATATGGTAAAATTAACAATTTCTAATAATGCTATATATTAATATCCTTCTATTTTAAAATTTACTATTAATCCAATGTAAATTAGTTATTTGAGAAGATCACTTTGAAAGAAATAAAAAATGCTAGGAATAATCCTAGCATTTTTTATTTCTTTAATTTATCTTCTAAAATATTTTTAAATGAACTTAATGATTCTTTTGACTCAAATATATTCTTAGGAATAATAATAATAGCATATGGATTTTTAGGACTCTTTTTATAGGAAATCACAATTCCAAAAATATTATCTAAATCCGATACTTCTTGCAAAATACTATTACTTAATTCTATTTTTCTATCATCAACAGTATAATATATTTTTTTATTTTCAATTTCCAAATTATGAACGTATCCCTTATCATACTCTTTAAGCAAAGTTTTATTTTCTATAAAATTAATATAAATATTTCTAAATATCCAAACAACAGATATAGCAGCAATATATATTATAATATATTCTAAAAATATATAAATGAAATCCCTGTCATATTTGTTTTCAATAAAACTTTTTATAAATAAAACAATTGCTAAAATTGCTCCTAAAATTGCTCCCAAAAGCATTTGTTTTTTTCTGATTTTTTTTAAAGCAACGCTATTTTTTAGGAAATCGTTTATTTCATTATTATATAGTCTATCATCTACCGAATACTTGTAATTCATATTTCCCCACCTTAATACCAATTTTGATATATTTTAGCATAAGAGAATAGTTTGTACAAGTTAAATCTAATAATAATGTTTATAATAATACTAAACATTATTATACTTATATTAATCAAAATAAATTTATTATTTGATTAATACCATTTAGAAAAATATACTATTGGTTTCCTATACTATCTATCTTCCAGCTCCCATTTTCTTTTATTAAATTATAATATTTACTATCATCACCACTATCTTGTGGCTCAATATTCTCATCATTATATTCTATATGATAATCCACATTAAAAATCTTTATATTATTCCTACTTATATTATTTATGCTTCCCAAGCCACTTGAAAAATATTGATTATACATTTCTTCATCTTTAATTAATTCTACTTTCTTTAAAGAAACCTTTTTTATATTATATAATCTGAAATCTGAATCCTTATTTCTATCTGTATAGCAATCTAATAATTTTTCCAAATTTTTATTATTAGTATAATCAAAGGATTTTTTTATTGTATTCTCTGGCATTTTATATTTAAATACACATAATCCAATAAAAATTATTATAATGCTAGCTATATAAAATACCTTCTTTTTACTTATTCTAAAAAAACTTTTCCCCATATACCTCCCATAACCCCCATAAATATTCTATTTATCATTTATATCAAAGAAACCAAGTTTAAATATATACTGAATACTTTCATTAATTCAGCTCCCTATCTTTAAATTTATAAATGTGAATTATAAAATAATTAGATCACATTACATTTCTTCCATATACACGCTACCATATTTTAACATATTATTGCGTATTGTGTTATTTGTAATATGCTTTAAATAGAAAATTTTTAAAGTAACTTTACATCATACTCTTTAAGTCCCTCAATAATATTCTCACTTGGCAGTTCCTCTGTAATAATACAATCAATATCTTTCAAATTAGAAAAATTAAATGCTCCATCCATATTAAATCTTTCATTTGGTGCTATCAAATATCTCTTTCTTGATATGCTTATAACCGCTCTTTTAGTACCTGCATCCTCTGACTCTGATACACTAACACTTCCATCTTTAATATCTATACCACTACACCCTATAAAAGCTTTATTACATCTATAAAGTTTAATTTGATCAATAGCATACGAGCCCACACTTCCACCTACAAGTGCATTATAATCTCCTCCAATAAATATAAAATTTATCTTTGAATTTAATGGAATTAGAGATGATATTTCAAACATATTAGTAATTAAAGTTATCTCTCTGTCACTCTTTATAAGTATTTTCGCAAGGATATATGAAATACTTGATGCATCTAAAAATATCGTATCTTTATCATAGACCTCCTCAGATGCTTTTCTTGCTATAACCTCTTTAAGTTCAGTATTTTTTCCTACTCTTTTTAAGAAGCTCTCCCCATTTACTATAATACGCTCTCTCTTAATAGCACCTCCATAAGTACGTTTAAGAAAGTTTTCTTTCTCTAATACTTGAAGATCCTTTCTTATCATGCTTTCACTTACTTTAAATTCCTTGCTTAAGTCTTTAACAAATACTTTTCCATCACGGTCAAGCATTTCTAATATATATTTATGTCTTTCTTCAATAAACATAATATTCTCCACCTATTCCTATTTATTATCATTATATTAATGATAATATAACTCCAATATAAATTCAATTGACTTTTACAATTATTTACTTTAAAATGATAATAAACAGTAATAAATGATAACAATTAAATGTGGACTAGCTATGAAATTTAATATTAAATAGAAAAGAGGTTGGGATTATGAAAAAAGCAATATTTTTTGATATCGATGGGACTCTTATAGATTGTGTAAATGGGTTAACTGATATCACTCCTAAGGTAAAGAAAGCAATTAAAAAATTACAATCAGATGGAAACTATGTATTTATAGCAACTGGTAGACCATATGCATTTCTTAGTGAGTCCTTATTAAATTTTGGATTTGATGGATTTGTTCTTACAAATGGTGCTCAAGTAATTGTTAATAACAAAATGATTTATAAAGAACCTTTGGACAAGGATTTTGTAAAAGAATTAGCTGAAAACTTTGATGAACTTCACATTCAATATATTCTGCAAGGTGAAACCTACTCATATATAAAGAATGAATTTAAAGAATTTTATTCATTATATACTAGTATAGATATACCTGAAAAATATCTAACTAGAAATTATGATATTAATGATATAGATGTTTATAAGATAGAAATGTTATGTCCAGATGATAGAGCTATGGATTACTGCTTATCTATAGTAAATACCAATAAAGATTATACTAATACATACGATATAAATTTAAAAACTTTTGAGCTATATTCAAAGCATAATACTAAAGCAACTGGAATCTTAAAAGCATTAGAATATTTAGATATTCCACTTAAAAATAGCTATGCCTTTGGTGATGGCATGAATGATATTGAAATGCTATCTACTGTTGGTTGTGGAATAGCTATGGGAAATGCTAATGATGATGTAAAGATTTATGCCAAAGAAATAACTGATACAGTTCATAATGATGGTATAGCTGTAGGAATAGACAAGTTTATACTTTAAAAGCTTTATTAATAAAAAGTAGAAATACCTTTATGTATTTCTACTTTTATTTAATACCTTAAAGTCTATTTACTTTTTATTAATCTTGCCTTTTCTTGCTATACAAGAAAATTAATCCAAATCCAATTAAAGCAATCAAAGCACCTACCTTTACTAACGTACCACTCATACCTGTTTCTGGGAAATCGTCTTTATTTTCATTAGGTTTATTACTATTGCTTGGATTTTGTTGCTTATCAGGATCTGCTGGCTTCTCATTATCTGGCTTATCCGTATCTGTTGGCTTATCCTCGTTTGGTTTATCTGGGTCTGTTGGTTTATCTTCGTCTGGTTTATCTGGGTCTGTTGGTTTATCCTCGTCTGGTTTATCTGGGTCTGTTGGTTTATCCTCGTCTGGTTTATCTGGGTCTGTTGGTTTATCCTCATCTGGATCATTAGGATTTGTTGGTTTTTCTTTAAGTTGATTAATTGCTTCTTGAAGTTTTTTAATCATTGAATCACGTTCTGCTTCTGAATTAATACCATTTCCTACGCCTTCTTGCACCTCTTTAAGGACTGATATAAATACTTCTTTTGTCTCGTCTGTAATATTTTCTAAATTTATATTCTCAGCCTTTTCAATTAATGCAGTTAAATCTCTAATATCTATTTGCTCCTTTGCATTTTCAATCGTAAATGTTTTAAATTCAAGTGAACGTCCATTTTCATGAATAATTCTTATAACAATTTCATCACCATTTTCAACTTCAATTGTATCTGTTCCTTTTAAAGTCTCTACTTTAACTCCACTTCGCTTCATAACTGATACATTTGCATTCTTATCATTAGCTTTAGCATCAATTACAACTTTATTTGTCTTATTTTCTAAATCAATTTTATCTGATTCAAGATCTACACTATTATTATTTAAAACTATTGATTTAATACCCTTTTCGATTGGTGCATATCTCATTACATGTACAGTATGCTTTGTCTTTGTAATACCATCATGAGCAATAGCTTCAAAAGCAATACTATTTACACCATTATATACTGGAGCAGTAACTGTTGCTTTATTATCTACTTGGTTTACTTCATACTTAATTCCATGATCATGATTTTTTGCAATAAGCTTATTTGTCCCTTCAGTTAATTCAACTTCAAATGTTATAGTGCTATCTTTTTTATCTGTATTAATAAATGAATTTTTATCATCAAGATTAATTTTTCCAAACCCTTTTGTATTAATAGATTTAATTCCAGTAGCACTTGATTTAATTTTATTAAGCTTTATACTACCAAACTTTCCATTTAGTATATCTTTATTTTTAATATCAACAACTTCTTCAGTTTTATTATCATAATCCTTAACATGAAGCTTTGTAATCATTGATGGTATAGTAATTGTATCTCCATCAACAACTTTCTTTCCATTTATATATACACCTTCAAGTTCTTGTGCTTTATGAGAAATTGTTGTATCAAGTATATTTGAAAATTTGCCACTTGGTAATTGTGAAACAACATATATCTTATAATCACCATCTTGTGATAACATAACCTTAGTTCCTTCTATAAGATGTGTATTACCATTTCCATTAACAATTACAAAGTTCTTACCTTCGTAATTTGAATCAAATGTCATATTTATAGATTCATGATTAATAACTTCATGACTTAAATTTGAAATTGTAAATTCTGATCGATCTAAAATCATAATTGGCAAAGATTTAATTCCCATCACGTCATCAACTGTACCATTACCTATTTTTATATCTGTAATCTTTAAATCTTTATTTGCTTGAGCATTCCCCCATCCTGCAATAGCAAGTTTTAAATTATCACCAAAATTTTTAATGTCAACTGTTTGTACTTTATTTTTAACTCCATCTATTATTGAATATAAATTTACTAAAGTTCCTTGTTTTTCTATTGCAAATGTTGCTTTACGGACACTATTTTCACTTGTATTATTAGTTGAATATTCAGATCCTCTAGCATTTACTTCATGAACTGTACCAATTCCATCTGCATGAGCTCGTTTCCCTATTGATAGATAATTATTACGATCAACTGTGCCATCAGCCTTTTCCTTCATAATTAAGAAATATGCTGAATCCCAATTAGAACTAGCTCTCTCTGGTAGACCATCAATAGTTACAATTCCTGTGAAATTATTTTTATCAGCGGAATCTAAATTAATAGTTACGAGATTACTTAGTGTATTATCATTTCCCCATAGATCATTTCCACTTTGACGTGTTATATTAATGCTATCTTCACTAATTACACTATGATTATCTTTATCTTCAATTTTAATAATAGGGTTTAAAACTTTTTGATCATCATTTTTATTTACAACCATAAATAGGTTCTTTTCTACACCTTCATACTTTGCAGTAATTCTTGCTAATCCTGATTTTAACCCATAGAATTTATTATTATCAAATCGAATAATATCTTCATCATGAATTACATATTCAATTTCATCAGCATTAATATCTCCCTTAACTTTGAAGCTTACACCTGATTCATCATTTATACTCATTACATCTGACTCAAATTCAAAATCTATTACTGGTATATCTGATGCTTTTGAAACTTTTATTTCTTGTTTATTCGATTCAATAATTGTATCGTTCCATATATAATATGCAAACACTTCAACGCTACCTTCTTTATGAGCTGTCATCTTTCCATTTTTATCAACACTTAAAACCTCTGGATTTGTAGATGCGTACTGAATATCGCTTACTGCCTCAGAAGGTTTTGTATTTTCACGTTTCGTTAGAACCTTTAGGTTATCAGTCATTTTAAGATTATCAGTACTCATTCCTTCTAATAAAACATTTTGTTTTAATCCATCATCATAAAAATTATTTTCTAATACAACATTCTTACTATTTTTAAATTCTAAAACGTTTGCAACACTTCCTGAGTTTCCTTCTGGTCCACCTGGTAATGTCTTAGGACCTTCCACTACATTACCATCATAAGTTAGCTTTAAATTACTTTGGTTACCAACTTGTAATTCTGTCTTACCTTCAATATTTAGCTCTACACCTGGATCTAATCTAAATACTTTATTATTTCTAAACGTTAGATTTTCTACACTCTCAGCACGTACTGCTCCATCACTTTCTAAATAAAATGTATTATCCTCAATTAAGATATTCTTGTGTATTGGATTTGATTCATCTGGCAGACCTCCACCTTTTGTTACTGGATGAACATATATTCCTGGTGCATATTTCCACCATGTACGTCCTAGTGTTCTAATATTAAATGTATTATTTCTAATTTCTAAATCACGAATAGGTCCAGATTCATACCATTCATCTGAATCATTTGAGAAAAACATTGTTGGCATTGATGGTGACTCAAAATAGTTATCTTCAATTACAACCTTTTTACGTGATGTTGCAAGAATCATACGAGTAAATACATTTTTAAATTCATTATTTTTAATTAATATTTCTGGAGTGTATGTGCTATTCTCAGCAACAAATTTTGGCTCGTTTCCAATACGCTCATTTAAAAATGATGGTACTTCTTCTTCAAATTCTACAATCATCTCTTTTAAATTATCACTTGTTGGTCCTTCAACACTTTTAACTGTATATTCTTTTTCATTATCACGAGACTCTAGTGTATCACGTGTATAGAATACAACTTTATCACCTTTATAATACTGTTTAAATCCACCTTGTTGTGCATGAACATATTTAAGTTTAAGCTTATGAGAACCTATAATCTCTTCTACTCGTGTAAATGTACCATGAATGTTTATTGGGTCATCATGTGTGTTATTAAAGAATGAATTTTTTATTTCAATCTTACCTTTTGCACCTGAAACATGTATTCCGTCTGCAAAACTTGATGTATTACGTCCAGTTTCTATATCTGTTTCCATACGGATACCATCAAAAGTTACGTTTTCTGCCATCTGTACTAAAAAGCCAAATCCATGCATATATGATATTTTTGTATTAATAATATTTACATCTTTACTTTCCCATACAAAAGCACCTGCTGTAGGACGTTCTGCATTAGATACTAATTGAAAATTCATTCCTTTTACTAGATCAAATGCTGGATTTGAATTATATTTAATTCTAACCCTTGAATTATCTAATTTTTCAATTGATTTAGCATTAGTAAATGGATTCTGATGTGAATAATAGCTACGTCCCATTAATTCTGTAGGATATTTAACTGAAATCCCATAATTTCTGTGATCATTACGTTCTTGCCAGTAATATTCACCATTAGATTTTTGTTCTGATTTCCACAAAATATTTGCACCTTGAATTTCATAATTTAAATATTCTGGAATAAAGTAGTCAACAGTCTTGTTGTCCATATCATAATCAAGTACTGTCATTTCTGATGTTGTAGGTATCTGATAGTCTATGCTTATATTTTTAATCGTTATATTTTCAGACTGTAAAACTGCAAGAGCCATCATATCTCCATTAATAATAAACTTTGCTCCTCCCCCATCAATAGTTAAGTTTTTTTGTCCTTCAATTAATATTCCTATTGATTTATTAGGAAATCTTACACTATCAGTATTTGAAGTATGAATTTCACGAATCTGAGAATTCTCTTTATGAACCTGATAGATACCATTGTCAAATTTTAAAGTAACATTCTTTCCCTGCTTACCTAATTCTTTTACTGCTTCAAACACTTTAACTAACGCCTTTGCATTATCATTTTTTCCAGTTGGATCAACCCCATAATCATGTGCATAAATGACTATATCACTATCATCTGCTGCAAATGCCATAAATGTTGTACTACTTATGTTTGATACTGTTAATGCTACTAACATAAAAAATATTATTGTTTTTTTATTTATTTTTTTCATTTCCCCCTCCTATGAAAACCTTTTCTAAAATAACTATATTAATTTATTGATACTATCTTTTCTTCCCCTCCTTTTGTTTATATTTGTACAAAATTAAATATTTTTTCTATATTACGCATTTTATTTAAGATCTCTAAATCAATTTTTAAAGATCTAAAGTACACATCTTTTTTACTTAACAATTTTAAAATTAACTGATTTAAGTTATAGGTTAATTTATCTTATTATTAATTGTATTTATTGGATACATAATTAATATATTTGTCAATTTGATATTTAATGAGTCATTATAAATACTTTTTATTAATAAAAAATGATTGAGTTTATTTAAAAATCAATATTTTTAATATACATAGGACATTAATATCTACTGTTTCTTGTGGAATTGCTATGGAAAATGCTAATTATGTAAAGATTTATACTAAAGAATTAACTGATACAGCATATATTATGGTCTTGCTTTAGTAATAGGCAAATACTTTAAAGTCTGATAAAAAGGATCTATTTATATAAATTCTTTTTGTCATAATAGAACCTTAAATATATAAAAAATAAGATTTTCATCTTCTGAGTATAATAGTATAACTATTTTTTATAGAATATAATTATTATTTTTACTTTTATTGTATATCCTTTTTTCAATTTCGATATATGAGTGTAGATATATAGTATAAAGTTTCTTATGTAATGATAATAATAAGCTTGATAACGGTATATTAGTTGGGCTACAAGGTTTTAATCCAAATGATATTGATCATTATTTTATAATAAAAGATTATGATGCTATTAAAAATGGTGGTAATTGATTAATTGATAAAGGTACAATATCTAATAATGGCCAAGTTAAATTTTTTCGATAACTGATACAGTGCATAATGATGGTATAGAAATAAAAATAGACAAGTGTACACTTTAAATTTAAAAGAGTAGAAATCTACTCTTTTTCTGTCCAAATATCCTCGCAATGTTTATGCTCTTCCTTATTCTAGCTAACTCTATAAAACCGAAAGTTGTATATGGATAAATTGTTATTGTCAAACCAAATGATATAAAGGGTAAGACTAGTCCACATACTCCCCTTTAAAATTTCCCTCATATTTCCATTATATATTAAATATTATTCCTTATCAACAAGCTCTTATGTCATATTAATAACTGAATTTATTTATAAATACTATTCTACTTAGGAAATTTATTTAAAACTAAAACATTATTTGTATTTTAGAATTATACTAACAATATTTTATTCTCTTTTAATTCTGTAACAACAAAATAGTTAAATACCTACTATTAAATAAATCATGCTTAATATATTAAGAGTGTCCTATATATCCCAACATATCACCAAATAATTTAACATTCTATGATGCAGTATTAGAGCCAAATATTGTAGCATTTATATATTTTGTTATCTTAGTTATAATTTTAAAATATGATATAATAAAATTAAACAAGATAGTATTTAAACTAAAGATAAGATCAAATATATTTAAAAACTTTAGTTATAATACATAGTTGAAGGAGAAGAAAAATGAAATATTTTATGGTTGAAGGGATATTAAAAAATCCAGATTTAATTAATGATGATATTATGAAAGAACATATGGCTTATTCTCAAAAAGCAATGGATAACGGATTAATATTAATGTCTGCTCTTAAGTCAAATATGAGTGGTGGACTATTTGTTATGATAGCAGATTCTATTGAAAAGATAGATGACTACTTATCTATTGAACCATTAAAAGTTCATGGGATACAAGATTATAAAATTATAGAATTTACTCCTCATTACTTTAATCAATCCTTAGCAAATGATTTAGTAAATAATTAATAAAGTGATTTTAAATTCTTATCTCATTATTTTCTCGTTTATATAATTCACTTTAACGAATAATATAAAAATTATATAGAGTAACTTGTTAATTTTCAGCAAAACTATAAGGTAGTCCACCATTGGGCTACCTTATAGTTTCGCTTCTTCATATTAAATTTCATCTAATTTTAGTCTGTAGATATGCTGATTTTTAATTATTATAAAAGTTAAACTTTTTTCCAAATAATTTCAATATATAATTTATCATTATCCAACTTAGCTCTTATATTATGTCCAAGTTTTTCAACAAATGTCTTTGTTATAGCTAATCCTAAGCCTGTATTGTTTTTTGTTCTTGATTTATCTCCTATATAAAATCTATCAAATATCTTATGAACCTGTATCTCTTCACTATGATCAACAGAGTTTATGAATTCAGTTACTATAAAATTCTCCTCTTCTTTTAAATTAATACTTATAAATTTCCCTCCATGTTTTATCATATTTCCAATAAGGTTTGAAAATACCCTATTGACAGCATTCTCATCAGAAATTATATTTGAAGTATTATCTTGAATTTCAATACTAGGTTCAATATCATTACTTATAAAACTACCATAATATGTAGCTATGTTTTCAACTAAAATATCCTTTAAATTGATATTCTTAAAGTTAAATATATAATCATTACTGTTTAGCCTTGATAAATCATAGAAATTTGTAATCAATCTTTGTAAACTTCTTGCTCTTTTATCTACTATATCAAGATACTTCCTTTTTTCCGCTTCACTACTTTTATCATTTTTTATAAGTTGTATATATCCACTAATAGAGGTTAGAGGTGTTCTTAAATCATGTGACATATTTGATATACTTCTTCTAAGCTCCTCATCCATTCTTTTATTTTCTGCTCTAACCTTTTGATTCTCATCATAAATACCATTTATATCTTTTACAAGTTCCTCTATTTCATTATCTATATAATTAGTTTTTATGTTAATATTCTCCCCACGCCACTCCCTTATCTGTCTTGATATATTTTTAATTTCCAACTTAATCCTTACTATGTAAAATACTAAACATATAATAAGAAAAATCAATACGCTCTTTATACCCATACTACTCTCCCATAAAATACTAATAAGGTGACTCCTAAAAGAAGCACCTTAATTTAGTAAAAATCTTATTTTATATCCTGTTTATCAAATATCTTAGTTCCTATTCCTAAAGAAATACCCATTGTTACTAAAGAAATTCCTATAGATCTTATTAAATCGCTAGTCTCTGCATTCTGTGATGTTGCTAAAGCATTATTATAGTATGGAGTCATTTCATATATGGAATCAAATGTAGGATAAGTTCCATAGAATATACTTATTATTGTTGGAATTAATACAAATAAAACCACTGTAATTCCTATGGTTGCTCCATTTCCTTTTACCAAGGAACTTATTATCATAATTAAAGCTATTACTGCTGAACTTGCCATTATTGAAGCTAAGAATGTCATCGCCATTTTACCTACATCAGCTAACACTATATCTTCGAAACCATTAATAAAACCCGTTCCTATAAAAGATATTAAAGTTATAATTAATGTGAATATAGAAACTCCTACCATCATAGCTATAAACTTTGATAAATAAAATTTTGTTCTACTTTTTCCATAAGCTAGTATATTTTTCATAGTTCCTTCCGAATATTCCTTGGCTAAGAACCCACCAACTAAAACTCCTATTAAAATTTCAATAACACCTACTCCAAAGGATACATAATAAATATCTAATGGGCTATTTCCCCTTGGCATATTAAAGCCTATTCTTCCTGGAGTAACAATTGCTCCATTGGCTTCGCTTGTTTGAACCATTACCTGTACCTCCTCAGGAATATTAGACATGGATTCTTTCATTAAATTATTCATTGTATCTGAAACTGAAAATATACTCATAAAAGCGAATATAACACAAATCATGCATAATACCTTAAAAGCCTTATTTTTCATTAGTTTAAATACTTCTGCTTTAATTAATCTATTCATTATTTAGCACCTCCAACTAGTGTCATAAAATATTCTTCTAAACTTTCACCCTTTAAACCTATACTTTCAACTATAACTCCATTTATTGAAAGTGTTGAATTTATTAATCCAACTTGGTCTAAGTTATCAAAGATTTTTATAATATTGTTTTCTAGTACTATATAATTTTTTATTCCCATTTCTTTCTCAATTAAAACAACAGCTCTATCTTTATCATCAACCTTAATCTCTACATTTTGTCTACATTTTTCATTAAGCACTTCTTCTGAAATCTCTTCTATAAGCTTACCTTCACTCATAATCCCATAGCAAGTTGCAAGTTCTGAAAGCTCCCCCAAAATATGACTTGATATTATTATGGTCATATCTTTTTCTCTATTTAATTTTTTAAGAAGCTCTCTTATTTCAATTATTCCCATTGGATCTAACCCATTTATAGGCTCATCTAATATAAGTAGTTTTGGATTTCCAAGTAAAGCATTTGCTATCCCTAATCTTTGCTTCATACCCAAAGAAAAATTTTTAACTTTTTTCTTGCCTGCATCACTTAATCCAACTAAATCTAAAACTTCATCAACACACTCCTTGCCTGCTATATTCCTAAATATTCTTGAAACCTCTAGATTTTCCCTTGCTGTCATATTAGGATAAAAAGCAGGAGATTCGATTAAACTTCCTATCATAGTTCTAGAATCATTTAATTTCCTTTCTCCACTTCTACCAAATAGCTCAATATGTCCACTTGTTTTATGAGCCAAACCCGTTATAACTCTAATCAAAGTTGTTTTTCCTGCTCCATTTTTACCTATTAATCCATAAATATCACCTTTTCTAACAGTGATGTTTATATCATCATTTGATAGCTGATTTCCGTATTTTTTAGTTATGCCATATGTTTTTAAAACTAAATCTCTCATTTAAAATCTCCTCCTGATATCTTATGGCTTATTCTATAGAGAATTTTGTAAGATATCATAAATCAAAGATTAAGCAAATCTTAAGTTTTTATTTAGCTCTCTTAAGATATTTATTTTATATCTAGGCTTTAATAACTAGTTAATTAATCTCTTCACCTAATTTAAAGCCTATACCCCACACGGTTTTTATATATTCGTTTTCTTGGTCTAGTTTTGAAAGCTTTGTTCTTAAATTGCTTATATGGACATTTACTGTGTTATCATCACCTAAGAACTCATTGTTCCATGCGGATTCAAATAAGTTTGCTCTTGTAAAAACCTTCTTTGGATTTGATATTAGAAGTTCTATTATAGAAAATTCCCTTGCAGTTAATAGTACTTCTTTATTTCCTATAAAAGCTTGTCTAGTTTCTAAATCTAGAACCAAATTTTTATATGTAAACTTAATTTTTTTAACTTCTTTTTTAGAAAACTTTTTATATCTTCTAAGCTGAGCCTCTACTCTAGCAAGAACTTCATCATTATCAAAAGGTTTACTTATAAAATCATCAGCTCCTAACTTAAGTACATTTATTTTGCTCTGAACTCCTTCCTTGGCAGATATAACTACTATTGGAACAACACTCTTATCCCGGATCTTTTCTATAAGCTCTTCTCCACTAATTCCAGGTAGCATTAAATCAAGAATTACAAGATCATACTCAAATTGCTCTATACACATCATTCCTTCTGAACCAGAATATGCCGCCCTTACTGAGTACCCTTCAGTCTCAAGTATTCTAGAAATAAGATTATTTATATCAACATTATCTTCAACAATTAAAATATTCAATTTTATCCCCCCATAACCATACTCAAATATTAATTTTATACATATAAATATTTATCATATTTATTTTTCCTACTACTTTATTACTATCTACATCAATTAAATTTTCTTCACCATCTATTTTTAAGTTTCTATAAATTGTTCCAGTAGCAATCGCAATTATAATGAATATATATCATAAAAATACCCATATTATAAGATTAATGATACTATAGTACCATTAATTTTATCAATAATTTTAATTTATACATTTATATTCTTTGGATTTAACCAATTAAAAGTACCAATAAATTATGATTTATTAAATACTGAGACTATTTAACATAACCTTTTTATTAAACAATCAAGCATTACTACTTTTTATAATTTAATTTCTCAGATAAGTTAGAAATTACTTTTTCTTAATGTTCATCCCTACAACCATTCCACCAAGCATTCCAAAGCAGATACCATAAGTAAGAGCACTTGTCCCAAATGCCTCCATAAATGCTGAACCTATTGCTACACCAAAACATATTCCGAGACTCATTCCAATTGACATATAATCTTCTTCGGTATTTTCTTTTTCCTTCACAACATTTGTATCTTCAAAATCATTTTGACTTTCTGTAGTATTTCTACTTTTCTTTTTCTTACTGAAATTAGTTAGAACTACTGCAATAGTGATTCCAAAAACTACCCATGACAAAGCCGCTAAAGTAAAGTCTGTCATAACTTCTCCCCCTGTAACTTTTATAAAAATTTTTCCTTAGTAAATTAATATTTCTTTTTCCCTATGTAACACACTACTTGTGAACTAGTCTTTCTACATAATATATACAAAAATATATTACTTTTAAAAAGCATATATAAGAATTCCTATAATTATAAGCATCAACCCAAATGTTCTTGTAATAGTTATACTTTTCCTTGCCCCAACTAACTCTATAAAACCAAAAGTTGTATAGGGATAATTTATTATTGTCAAACCAAAAGATATAAAAGGTAAAACTAATCCCCATACTCCATTTAAAAAGCAACCCAATATAGATACAATACAGCTAATTATTATTAGTAATAAAAACTTATTTTTGTTTTTCTCTATATCATTATAGTATTTATTAAATCTCTTCTCACACTCATCACAGCATGTACAAAAAGTGATATTATCTATAGATACTTTTCTACTAGTTTCTGTACATCTCTTTCCACAGTAAATACAATTCAAAAGCCACCATATCTTTCCTCTTATTTCCATTGTATCTTAAATATTATTTATTATCCAACAAACGTTTCTATCGTATTGATAATTAAGTTCATTTATAAATATTATTTTACTTAGTAAACTTATTAAAAACCGAAATGTTATTTATCTTTTAGGGAAATATTAACAATATTTTATTCTTTTTTAAATTCTGCAGTAACAAGATAGGCAATACCTATTATCAAAGAAATTATGCTTAATATATTAAGAGTTCCCCCTACATATTCCAACATAGCACCAAATAATTCAGCATTCCATGATACAACATTAGATCCGAATATTGCAGCGCTTATATATTTTGTTGAAAATAAAATTACTGATATTAAACAAAATACTGACCCTGTAAATCGTCTTCCCATACTTACCTCCATACTTATTAATGAATAAGTTATTACTATTACCCTATATTTTATATATTAATCACACCATCCATAACCATATGAATCTTATTTTCAATAAATAAAAATAAGGTAAATTATATTAACCTATAACTTACCTTACTTTTACTTATACATCTATATATTTGATTGCTGTATTAAAGACTTATTTAATATGACATTCCTCTTTTGATACTTCACTAAGAGATAAGAATATACTAACATTACCTGCTAATGCCTTTTCCATGAAGTCTATTCTAGCTCTATCTACAGGTCTATGACAATAAAATTCTTGCATTGGTGAATATCCAATAGCTGGCTTCTTATCTCTTCCTGCTATAACAGATAAATCTGTTCCAAAATCCCAATAGCCATACTTAACTTCTTGTCCTACATTCTCTAAAGCTTTAGCTGCTGCCTTTACAAATTCACTATCTCTATCAATCTTCCACGCCTCTTTAATATTTGGTACCTCAACAGTTTTTCCTGTATAAGTTGTTCTAGGAACTGATGCAACTTTAACATTAGCTCTAAAATCTTTGTCTTCCTTTGAAAGTTCATCAATTACACCTTGTATTTGCTTTATGCACTCTTTATACTCCTCCCCTGGGACAAATCTTCTATCATAAGTTATATAACATCTGTCAGGAACTATACACATAGAACCTGGTGTACAATTAATAATTGTTAATGCTATACTTGATTTTCCTAGATGCTCATCTTCCTTTGTATTTTTACTAACAACCTTTTCAATTTTATCTATGAGTTTTGTGGATTTATTAACTGCATTTACTCCAAGCCAAGGGGCACTGCCATGTGAGGTCACACCTTCAACTGTGACTAAAATTTCAACCCGTCCTCTATGTCCTAAATATAACTTCAAACTTGTTGCTTCACTTGAAACAACTCCATCATATTCTATTCCCCTCTCTTTAAAAGTATTATCTAAAAGCATTTTCATACCTAACTGTTCAGCAGGTTCTTCAAGGACAACTCCTGTAAACATATATCTTCCTTTAAATTTATATCCCATCTCCCTAAGCTTTATCAAAATGCCTCCTGAATATATTTGACATGCTCCACCAACTTTAACATCAGCTGCTGCCCTTCCATGTATAACTTCTGTTTTTTCTATTTTAATTTGGTCCTGATCAAATATCTCACAGATATCTATCTCTCCTCCATAAGGATCATATCCTCCCCATTCACTTAAATCACCTGTATCCACATGATCCAAGTGGGAATTATACATTATTGTTCTGCCATCTTCTTCTCCATTTATTATCCCAACAACATTTCCAAAATCATCTCTAAATACTTCATCATAACCTAATTCTTTCATTTCTTTTATATAAAGATCTGCAACTCCCTTTTCATCTCCTGAAAGAGCTGGCACTTTTAAAAGCCTTTTTGCAAAGTCTACAGCCATTGGATGCATATCCCTTGCAAGCCTTGTTATTTCTTCATATATATTCATAAAAAATCCTCCTCTAATTAGTAGTTTATAAAATTATAGGAGAATTTCTCCTTAAGAACTCTCCTCTTCCAATCTTTCCAACAAACTCACCTTTATTTGCAATAATTTCCCCTCTACTTAATGTAACCTCTGGAAATCCCTTCAGCTTAAATCCTTCATAAGGTGTATAATCTACATTTTCATGAAGCTTTTCTGAAGTAATATCTACTTCTTTTTTAGGATCAAAAATAACTAAGTCAGCATCACTACCAACAGCTATAGTTCCCTTCTTAGGATACATTCCATAAATCTTTGCTGCATTTGTTGATGTAACTTCTACAAATTTATTTACACTAATCTCTTTATTAAGAACACCATAAGTATATAAAAGAGCCATTCTAAGCTCTATTCCAGGTGCTCCATTTGGAATTTTATCAAAAGATTCCTTTCCGAGTTCCTTTTGCTTCATAAAAAATGGACAATGATCTGTAGCAACAACTTGAAGTGTATTATTCCTTATAGCCTTCCATAAGTATTTAAAATTCTCTTTATTCCTAAGAGGTGGAGACATAACACATTTTGCTCCTTCAAATCCATCCTTGAAATACTCATCTTCTGATAACAATAAATATTGAGTACAAGTTTCACCCATTATAGGATATTCTTCCTCCCTTGCTCTAGCTATTTCATCTACAGCTTCTTTGCAAGTATTATGAACTATATATAGTGATGCCTCTGCCATCTTAGCAATTTTGATAGCTCTTCCTACAGCCTCTCCTTCAACTAGTGGCCCCCTTGATATAGCATGATATTTAGGTTCTATCTTTCCTTCATTAAGTAATCTTTCCACATTGCATTTTATAATATGAAAATTTTCAGCATGTACACAAGTAAGTCCACCACTTTCATTAACCTGCTTTAAAGTTTTAAATAGGATTCCATCATCTACTCTCATACCTTCATAAGTCATAAACACCTTAAAACTTGGATACCCGTCCTTAATCATTAATGGAATTTCATTTAGAATTTCATCATCCATATTAGTTATATTCATATGAATTCCATAATCAATTACAGCTTTCCCCTCTGCTTTTTCTCTCCAAATACTTGCAGTTTCTTTTAGATTCGCACCCTTTGGTTGAACTGCAAAATCAACTATAGTAGTTGTACCTCCACAGGCCGCGGCTATGGTTCCGGTTTCAAAATCATCACTTGAAAAAGTTCCACCAAAAGGCATATCTAGATGAGTATGTGGGTCTATTCCCCCTGGAAATATATATTTCCCTGTGGCATCAATGGTTATATCTCCATCCTCATCTAAAGAAATACCTATTTTATTTATCTTTCCCTTTTTTATTCCTATGTCACCTCTAAAAATGTCGGTAGCAGTTATAATAGTTCCATTTCTAATAATAGTATCAAACTTCATATAATCTCCTCCTTAATTAATATTTAGTTAAACATAGCACGCTACCATATTTACATTATATCAGTTATATGTAAATGTCTTCCTGAACTTAAATATCAATATCCCTCATTATATTTGACTAGTAGTCAATTATTCTCTTTTTTATAATACATATATAGATTTTCTTCAATTTAATCCACTTTTCTCTATATATCTAGATATCTAGTTTTTTTAAACTTTATTTTACTATACTAAAAGATCTCAATTTAATAGTTTTTAATAAGAAACTTAGTACTCTCAGATAAAAAAGAGAGATTAAAAAATCCCTCTTTACTTTATTTATTATATTATCCTTTATAAGGTCTTATAGTTTCTGAAACTTTAATAGGTCCTATCTCACCTGATGAAAGAGTTGCAAACTCATTTATATTTGGATCATCTGGAGGGATATTAAAGTCCATTGGGCCACCAACTGTAAATACTTTTCCTCCAACACTCACTGTTCCTCCATCAACAAAATCACTTTTGTCACCTTTATATATCTTAACTAAAAGTCCACCTTCTCGTGCTTTGTTATAATATATAGTCATTCCATCATTAACATACTCTATTCTATACTTACCTCTATAGCTTGCTGGTAGATCAAATTGTATCCCCAATTTAGGAGAAACAACATGAATTGAACCTCCTTGAGTGGTGCCTTGTGAAGGTATATTAGTTGCAGCAAAACTATCTATAGACTTTACTTTTGCCTCTTCCTTGGCTTTTTCAGCTTTTTCTTTTGCTGCCTTTTCCTTTACTTCTTTTTCTTTTTGTATCTTTATATCTTCTTCTTTTTTCTTTTGCTCTTCTCTTATCTTTTTCCCTTCACTTATAATATTATCTATCTCTTTTTTCTGCTCATCTGTAGCATATGCTGTATCTATTTTTATTAAGTCCTTCTTACCTTCTTTAAACTCTTGAGTTTTTAATATTTCTTTATTTTTTTCTATGTCTTTTGATACAGTTTCTATTCCTTTTTGAACTTTATCTATATTATTTTTAAGATTATCTATATCTTCCTTTATAGAATACTCTTCATATTCCTTTGGTATTTCATCAATGTACTTCTTAGCCTCATTATAATCTTTTTTATTATAGCTTTCATTTGCCTTTTCATAGGTTGAAATTATGTTTTGAAGTAATTTAATATCTGAATTTTTATCATATATATTTGCAGCTGCTTGTAAATCTTTAAGTGCCTCATAATAATTTTTATTATCAATAGCTTGCCTACTTAGAACCAAGTACTTTTTATACTCCTTATATTTATAACCTAATGTCCCAGCTGTTAATACTATAACTACAGCTAATCCCCCTATTATTAAAGTTAAAGTCTTTTTCTTCATATATTTTTCCCTTCTCATTTGTCCAATTTATATATTAAATATAAACACATATTAATATATCCAATTTTATTTTTCTATATTTTATATTTTATTGTACAATTTTCTAACAGAAATTTTCTTAACTAATTCATCATTGATTTCTATATTTTCATATTTTTTAACTTCCTCTTCACTCATAATGTTTTCTTTATTCATAAGCTCTTCCTCCTTTGTAATAAAATATTTTTAAATTACTAGTAAATGAATAACAAACAAATTTTTATATTAATAATTATAAAAGGAGCTATGTCTGAATAATTAAGACACAGCTCCTTAAAAATTAAAAATTCATTAATTTAATGATATATAAATATTTTTATGCAGAAGTTTCTCCAGAATTAATAACTTTAGTTTTACTTTCATCGTCCCACATGTAAATTTGAGCTCTAGATTCATTCTTATAAAATATTACTAATACACTATATGGAAAAACTCCCCCTTTAAGTGGGTTATAGAATGAACTTATACTTTTTATATCATCCTTAGTATAACCTTCTTCAGATAATTGCCATATAGTAGCTTCTAATATTTGTTCTCTTTCAATTTGATTTCCCTTAAAATATACTTTCGATCCTAAAGTAGCAATAATAAGGATTAATATTACAATTAATATTATCTTTACAAACTTCTTCATCTTACCTATCCTTTTTACTTTTATTTTATCCTTATAAATTTTTATTGAGATTATTGTACCTACTCCTACTAAATAATATTATTAGTAGGATCTTAAAGTTTTTTTCTCATATGTTTTCTCTTTTCATTTAAATACTATATTAAATATCTTTGTCTGTTCATACATATAATTACTCTCCTAACTATTCCTTAAAACCATATAATTTTATTCTTAAAGTATTACATGCCTCTTTATTTCCTTTAAATAGATTAATTTTAACTTTCATTATAAATCAGCTCCTATTTCATCTTTTGTTTTAGTAAAAATTCCTTATTAAGTTAGATTAATATTTATTTTCTATATTGTCAAATAATTAACAGCCCTGTATTTCTGTAACTTATTAACTAAAATCTTAGCTAATAATTATATATAACCTTATTGGGAACAATTATTTATATACAAATTAACTTTAAGGAGACATAAAAATGTTAGTAATAGGTTCTCATTTATCAATTGCAAAAGGATTTACAAAAGCAGCAGAAACAGCTTTAGAAATGGGTGCAAATACCTTTCAATTCTTTAGTAGAAATCCAAGAGGAAGTAATTCTAAAATTCTTGATGAAGATGATATAAAGCAGTTTCAGAAAATAAGAATAAAAAATAATTTCGGGCCTCTATCAGCTCATGCACCCTACACTATGAATCTTGCAAGTGCAAAAGATGAAGTATATGAATTTTCAAATAGCGTTATAAAAGAAGATATACAAAGAATGGATTCACTCTCAATAGAATATCTTTGCATGCACCCCGGAAGTCATATAGGTTGTGGCATTGATACTGGGATAGATAAGATAATAAGTGGTTTAAATCAAGGTATGACTAAAGATCAAAATATAACAGTGCTTTTAGAAACTATGTCTGGTAAGGGTACTGAGATAGGCTTTAAATTTGAACATTTAAAAAGAATATTAGATGGTGTGCACCTTAATGAAAAGTTAGGAGTATGTCTAGATCTTTGCCATGTATTTTCTGCTGGATATGATATAGTCAATAACCTAGATAAAGTTCTTGAAAATTTCGATAAAATTATAGGACTTAATAATCTAAAAACAATTCATTTAAACGACAGTATGATGCCCTTTGGCGCAAATAAAGATAGACATACAACAATAGGTGATGGTCAAATTGGAATGCAAGCTATAATTAATTTTATGTCTCATCCTAGTATAAAAGGTAAACCATTTTTCTTAGAGACTCCACTTGAACTAGAAGGTCACAAAAAAGAGATACAAACTTTAAAAAATATTTTAGGTTACATTTAAATTATAGCTTAGCCTATGATCTTCTTATACCGATATACCTACTTTAAGTAAATTATTTATCAAAATATATTTTCTACTTATCATAGAAAACATATTGTAATAAAAAGAGACAGTAATACTTTAAATCTTACTATCTCTTTTTATTGCATATCTATACCTTTTCTATACTTTTAAAAATATAAGAAAATTACCTTAGATATCATATTAACATTAAACTCTAAATATTTATAACACTCCCAGTTGATAAATACTTAATCTGTTCCCCAAGTTCATCTCTTAAAATATTAAAAGCTCTTATCCCAGTACAATGACAAGTATAAAATTCAGTATCTTTAATAGCTAAAATATCACCTATAGATTTAATTAATTCCTTACTCTCATGCTTTCTCATTGCTGGATTAAATAGATGGAAACCACCAATTACAGTATTTAGGTTTTGTCCTACTATTTCTTCACCTTTATCTAAGATGTTTACTATTCCATTATGAGCACATCCAGCAATTAATGTATGTCTATCCTTCTCTGTTATTATTAGATTTTGCTCATGTTTAAAATTATCCTTAATATACTTATTGTCAATCTTCATAAGTAATGAGTTATTAGCTTTTGCTACTAACTCTCTCCTTGATACATTTGAAAATAAATATAGCTCATCATCTATCTTCAAATTATTATCTACAAATATAATTCTATCATTAAATTTATTAGAAATATCTAGTCCTATAAAACCTTTAAATATACCAAATATAGATACATAATGTGGCATAAAAGCATTTCTATTAATATATATCTTTGCTTTTTTATTTTCCTCTAAAAATGTACTAAGTCCTCCACCATGATCCCTATGCCCATGAGATATAATTACTATATCTATATCTTTTATATCAATATTTAACTTTTTAGCATTTTCAATAAATAGATCATCTGATCCTAAGTCAAATAATATATTATGATTTGAAGTTTTTATATTCAAACATAATCCATGCTTGCACCTATAGTCAGTTGATACAGTAGTATTCTCTACTAATGCTGTTACTTTCAAATATTTCACCTCTACCAATAAAATTTTATTATTAATTCTAATTAATTTATATTATAAGTACAATCTTTCAATTCCATAAATTTTGTATATTTTTATTTTTTATATAATTTAATATCCTAAATAAATTTTTATATTAGATGATATTATAAATAAAAAGCATGTCAATTTAACATACCTTTTATTCATACTTTATATAAATTAAACAGTAATATTACTTACTTTTCCCCATTCGTTCTTATAGATTTCATAAATTTTCACATTGCAAACTCCCTTATCATTAGGTTTTTGAATTCCCTTAACAGTTTTAATATACTTCATTCCATTCTTAATCATAACCTTGCCTGAAGCAATATTTCTTGTATCATGCCTTGCTGTTATCTTATTAAAATCAACTTCTCCAAATAAATAATCAATTACAGCATTTAAAGATTCAGTCATTATTCCCTTGCCCCAATATTTCTTTGACATACAATATCCTATATCACAAGATTTATTTTTTTCATCAATTTCTACTATAACAATGCTACCAATAACCTCATTTTCATCTTTTAAATGAATAGCCCAATTATAATTATCATACTTCTCATATTCATTAACCCATTGCTCTATTAATGATCTTGTAACACTTAAATCACCATGTGGATTCCATGTTAAATATTTTGTAACTTCAAGATCATTAACCCAATTCTTAAAAGCAGCCTTGGCATCATCTAGTTTAAATTGCTCTAATGATAATCTGTTTGTATCTAATTTTTGAGTACCTTTATGTATCATTTTTACTCCCCCTTAAATCCAAAATTTAGTTCAATCCAGTATATTCCATAAATATATGTTATATTATAACTCTATCATAACCAATAATTTTATCTGTTTTATATAAATTTAAAATATTAGCCACCTACCCCTTAGATAATCTTTTTTAGTATATATATTTAATTTATTATATATACTAAAATTTCGAATAGTTTTGTAAACGTTATATATAAGTGTTTAATATTAAAAAAATACTGCCTCAAAGCCTAATTTCTCTTATAAAAGCTAAATTTAAAGAATACGATATTAGCTAAAATATACTAATTCGCAGTATAATATTTATATACAAACATTGGATAATAATATAAACTAAAGCATTTTATTACAGGAGGTTATTATGGAGATTTTTTTCTGGATTGTAGATTTAATAATACCAATAACAATGATAATTATAGGTAAAATATATAGTGTTAATCCGCCTACTGAAGTAAGTAGTTTATGTGGTTACAGAACAACTCGTTCTATGTCATCTAGACAAGCTTGGGTTTATGCCCACCGTTTAAGCGGCAGAATATGGAGTACATTAGGGATAATATTACTTATTTTTGTTGTTATCCTAAAAATAAATGCTCCTATGAATTCTGAATACCTAAGTCTTATAAATTCAGTATTAGGACTAGCAGCACTAATAATTCCTATACCTTTTGTTGAAATTAAATTAAAATCAAAATTTAATATACAATAAATACTAATACCTAACTTATAAATGCAAGAAAGGACTGGTTTTCAGTCCTTTTAGTTTTGTGGCTATATTTAAGAATTACTTTCTAAAATTTTTATAACTTTCTCTATAGATATAACATCAGCAAAACGTTTATTCCAAATCTTATAGTTATAAAACTCATAAAGTTTTTCACCAGATAAATAATCATTATCAAAAGTTGTATTTGTTTCTTCTGGCATAATTATTTTATAACCATAATCGAAGGCACTTTTACAAGTAGCATCAATACAATATTCTGTTTGAAGACCAACCAATATTATAGTATCTATATTATTGTTGTCTAAATATATCTTTAAATCAGTTTTATAAAAAGCACTATTATACTGTTTTTCAAATATCAACTCATTACTATTAGGTACTATTTCATTATAAACCTGCCATCCATATGTGCCATTTTCAAATTCAGTACCTTGTCCACCATCATGACGTACATATACAACTTCTTTTTTATTATCTCTTGCAGTTAAAATAAGTTTTTTAATATTTTCAATTACTCTTTCTTCATTATAAGGATGTTCATTAATTAATGCATTTTGAACATCTACTACCAATAAAACAATATTACTCATATATTTATTTCCTTTCATTTTAAAATACAATTGACTTAAATATATAAATTACAGCATTTAAAGCATTAGATATTGTTCACTCGTTCAATCCTTCTATAATATGCAATATCCTATATCATAGAATTTATAGTCTCTAACCATTTCTTTAATACATCAATAGAATTATGTGATGCTTTGCTGCAATTTTCTTCAAAGACTTCTATTCCGCAATCTCCTTCAGTATCAGTTATTGATCTTATTGCTATAAAAGGAATCTTATTTGCATAACACACATGTGCAATTCCCCCAGTTTCCATATCTACGCAAAGTGGATTATACTTAGAAACTATCGCTGTCCTACCCTCTTTAGTTATAAATGCCTCTCCTGTAACCATCCTACCTAATACTACTTTCTGATTAAATTTATTTTTCTTTATTATATCCTCACATATAGAAAGCATCTTATTATCAGCCTTAAAATATATATTTTCCATCCATGGATGATACTCTGTTAAAATTGCTTCATCCACATCATGATATGCAACTTCTGTTGATATTACAGTATCACAAACATTTAATCTCTCATCAATACCACCAGCTACTCCAGTTATTATAATATGAGTAACAGCAAACTTATCTATTAATACTTGAGTTGCTATTGCCGCATTAACCTTACATACTCCACAGTAAAGTGCTACCACATCTACTTTTCCATAATTTCCACTATAAAATTTTAATCTAGCAAAGTTATCTACTTCTTTATTCTCTATACATTCTATAAAAGGCATAATCTCGTCTTCTGATGGTCCAACAATTCCAATTCTCATAAAACTTCCCCCTTAAATTACCTAATGAATTTATTCCATATTTTCCAGTAATGTATTAATTATAATCCTATATCATATAAAAATTCTATCTATTTTATATAGATTTTAAATTTTAATACTAATACTTAAATACTCTTTTTAAAAGGTTTTGTTTTAAATTATTGTGTAGTAAAGGTAATACTATAAAATTAAAAGTAATGTAAGTGTAAAGTGGTTGGAAATTAAAAATATTAAATTTGTAAGACAATGAAAACTTCACTGATAGGAAAGTGATTAAAGCAAAATAATAGAAAATATTTTTAATATATATTTTTTAAAAATCAGTTTAGTATTGAGACTCCACTGTAATTATTATACAATAAAGGTAAATTAAAGTGAGGAGGGGTTCTTTGAATAAGAAAATTAGCATATTTATTATTTTACTTACTGTAACTTTATTTTTAGGATGTACTGCTATTACTAAAAGAAATATTAATGAAAAAAATATTAATACTATGACTATTACAGAAAAAGATGAAGAGACTATTAGGGAATATATCGACAATAAAACAGGAAATGATATAGTTGTGAGTGATGAGGAGACATATAGTGCTTTTAAAATTTTAGGATCAAGTGATAATGAAATATATCTTTGGGTTTTAAAAGAAAATGAAAGTGGTGGTGGAGGTTCTGTACCTCTAGTATTGGAAATTAAAAAAGAAAATAATAATTTAAATATATTGTCATACAAAATGCCAGGCTCTGGTGATGACTATGGAAAAGATATAAAAGAGATGTTCCCAAAAGGAGTACAAAATAAAATATTTAGTAAACCAGATGCCCACAATGAAATGATAAGTGAATTACAGAAAGAACTACAAGAAATAAAGAATAAATAGCTATATATAAATAGAGAATTAATTTACAACATCAATTCTATATTTTAAAGTTAATCTGAATTTTTATTTTAGGCTGTATTTTAAGTGTTAATTACGATGTACTTACAGCTCTACCTGAAAATCAACACTAGTTTAAAGCATATCCTTTATTTAATGTAAAACCCCGAATAAATTTGTAAACGTTATGTACAAGTACTTAATCTAAATAAATGATGATTAACAGCATAATTTCTCTTATGAAAGCTAAATTTAAGGAATTTATCATTAGATAAATAATACTGAAATCCAGTATAATATTCATATACAAATACTGGATAATAATATAAACTAAAACATTTTATTTCAGGGGGTTTTTATGGAGATTTTTTTCTGGATTGTAGATTTAATAATACCATTAACGATGATAATTGTAGGTAGAACATATAGTGTAAATCCATGTAAACAAATAAATAGTTTATCTGGTTATAGAACAACACGATCTATGTCATCTAAAAAAGCTTGGAATTATGCAAATCATTTGATTGGAAGGATATGGGGTGTATTAGGATTATTCTTATTAATTTTTATTATTATTCTAAAAACAAATTCTCATATGAAACCTGAATATCTAAGTCTTATAAATGAAGGGCTCGGAATATCAGCACTAATAATTCCTATACCTTTTGTTGAAAGCAAATTAAAATCAAAATTTAATATATAAACTATATTAATCCTTTAAAACTATAAGGAGATGATAATCTTGATTTCTTTAATAGCTGGATTTATATTTATTTTCTTTGGATTCATACTAAGGAGATGTCCACCTGAAAATATAAATGGATACTAACATCAGTATCCATTTTCTATTTACTTGATAACTTAACTAATAAAATAGCATTATAATACTTAGATTTTTTTATTTTATTTCTTTATCCTTTTATATACGAATGCCTTTCCTATCATAGCATTCTTTGCTTAATTTATAATCAATTAACATAGTAGATAATCCTATATTTCAACCTTACTTAACATTAAATTCTATTGATACTAATACTTCATTTACATTAGAATAAAATTCATTTATTACTCTATATCTTCCACTTTCTAATTTTCCATAGTAGTCCTTTAATAAAATTTTCTTCTCTGTTTTATCTTTTTTAGGAATTATATGCCCTATATCATTCCATATTACCTTTGGCGAAATTGTAACTACATGCCAAGCTCCATTATGATTTATTTCTAGATGAGTTTCTTCACCATAACTATATTCCATATCAGAATTATTTGTAAAAAGTAATGTTATATCTTTAGTATCAGTGGTTATTTCAGTCTCCTTTATACTTACTGATATCTCTTTACTTTCTCCTATATCTCCATACTTAGATTTCTCTAATTTGCTAAAATTTATTTTTTGAGAACAAGATATCAATGTAACTAGTATTATTAATAAATAAGAAACAAGTGAAATTCTCTTCATACATCTCCCCCTATATTTATTTACACATTTTTATAATTGTTATTTTATTACATATAATAATTATATAATATTCTAAAGAATTAATACTTGATTTATAGAATATAATAGTAAATAAATGTGACATACATTAACATATTTTAATATATAGCTTATAAAGAAAGGTTGTTATAATTATGAAATCTACCACTTGCTTTAAGTGCAGAAAAGAAATTCCATTATCAAAAAAGATTTTTAATTTAAGTAATTCCTGTCCTTTTTGTAATTCAAAACTTTCACTTACTTCACAGTCCCAAATTTTATACTTAGCTATTTTATTACTTCCAAATATACTTTTAATTTATTTAAATAACTTCAAACTCGCTATAACTTGGTCACTTTTATGCATCTTTATAATCCAGCCGCTTCTTCAAACCTCAAAAAAATAAATCTATACAAAAAAAGCTTCTGCATAATCAAATACAGAAGTTTTTATTTTATCTAGATTTTAATATTTTAGTAATTTAGGCATTAAAAAAACCATCCGTTACTGTAAATAAAGCCATATAAAATTAAAATCATAATTGATATTAAAATTATAAGCTTTAAAACCCTTAATGTCTTAAGTCTTCTTCCAATCTCAATATTAGAACTATCAATATTCTTAACCATACTACTCATCCTACTTTAAATAATTCTAAATTTCTTTATATTAAAAGTAATATAAAGATTCCTCCAATAAGTTTTAAACTTATATCTTTTTATTAAATTTTAAAAACCATACTAATCTTCTAAATTCTAATAATTATATAGTAAATATATAATTAGAACTCTACCTCTTAACCTACTTTCCGTAATAAATATACTTCCAAAGTTAATTACAATCTATAAATTTTCTTAAAACTTATAATATTAATTTTAATATTCGATTAACAAATAATAAATTTTCAATCTAAACTCTTTTTAAGAATACAAAAATTTATTTAAACAAGTAAAGATAAGAATACATTCTTATCTTTACTATTAATTACCCTATTTTATTGTATATTATCTTATTAATTATTTCAAACTTCATATAATTCTAATGGAAGCCCATCTGGATCTTCAAAGAAGGTAAATCTACATCCTGTAAATTCATCTATTCTTATAGGTTCAACTAAAATATTATTTATTTTTAATTCTTCTACAACTTGCTCTATATCATCAACTTCAAATGCTAGATGTCTAAGTCCACATGCCTCTGGATAGCTCGGCCTTTTTGGAGGACTTGGAAATGAAAATAATTCTATTTGGCTATCTCCTATTTTAAGATCAAGCTTATAAGAATCCCTCTCCTCTCTATAAACTTCTCTTATAACTTCAATACCTAATATATTAACATAAAAATTCTTAGACCTTTCATAATCTGATGCTATTATTGCTGTATGATGTATTTTATTAAGTTTCATATTATACCCCCTTAATAATCAGTTAGATTCCTAATTTTTATTATACTTTTCTTACTAATTAATTCATCTAAAAATAAGAATACTATATAAAACATCAAATGTACCATTTTGCTTTCATGAATATTTATTTAATATCATTTTAATTGATTCCAAATAATTGGCTTTGTATATCACTCATAATTTTCCAAACATCATCACCAAAATTACTTACAATTGTAATAAGAATATTCTCATCTAATTTATAAGTGCTAATAAAGCTAACACCTGGATCGCATCCTGTAAAATATGGTAAACTATTATTTTTAGAATTCTTATTTAACCAAATACCATACCCGTAATTATCATCATGCTCACAAGAACTTTGTACACTTAACATTTTTTCTGTCATGTCAGGTGATAATAATTTATTAGATAATAATGCATTCCAAAAACACTCAATATCTCCAATAGTAGTAAATGCTCCACCAGCACCTGTCCCTTTTACTTCAACACTAAAAATATTAGTATAATACTCTTTTGTATCTTCATCAAAAATGTAATTATTTGCACATTTTGCTGGCAGCCTATCTAATTCATAATATCCTGTACTCTTCATACCTATAACATCAAATATATTTCCCTTAAGATATTGATCAAAAGGCTTTTTAGTAATAGCTTCAATTATTAAACCTAGTACAACAAACCCTGTATTATTATATTGAAATCTTTCACCTTTAGTATACATCATAGGCTTTGTAATAAATAATGGCAATAAATCTTCTGATGTTCGAATTTTATAATTAGGATAATCTATCCACAATTCTTCATAGTTATCCATTACGCTTTCATCAAAATAATCTGGAATTCCAGACTTATGAGTAAGTAATTGCTTAATTGTTATATCTGGATCAATATCATGTAAATTAAAATTAAGTAACTTACCAATAGTATCATTTAAATTTAGTTTTCCTCTTTCAACAAGCTGTAAAATTGCTACTGCAATAAACACTTTTCCAGCAGATGCAGTTGCAAATTTTGTATCTATTGTGTTTGCTAATTTGTTAGCTAAATCAGAATATCCATAAGCTGATTCAAAAATAGTAGTACAATTTTTCTTTATAGATATACACCCATTAAAATCATCTTCAATAATTATATTAGTATAAATATCTCTCATATTACCTCCCCCTTAATAATCCTTAGATTTCTATCTTTTATTATACCTTTTATTTCCATCTAGTTCATCTAAAAATAAAAAGACTAGATAAATTATCGATTGGTTCTGTTGATAAAATATCTAATCTTTTTCATAACTATCTAAAATATTCTCAAGATTTATATAATTAATAATGTATTGATCTCTGACCTACAGTATATTAAATTAAAACCTTAAGAAATAGTTTCTCTAATACATTTTTTTCTACTTATTAAATAAGCAATGAATTGAATAATCGCTCCAATTATAAGTATAAACATTGATTTTTTCATGATAGTCTCTGTCATTCCTGAATTATAAGTCATAAGATGCAAGTAATACATTCCCATTCCTCCACCTACAATAACAGGAACAAAGAATATTATTGAAAGTTCTTTACTAATTATAGATTTAACTTCTTTTTGTAATATACCAATTCTAGTTAATGATGTTATTCTCTCTTCTTCTTCATTTATATCTGATAAAACCTTATAGTATAAAACTACACCATTTGCTATTACAAATAATAATCCTATAAATATCATAGTAAAGAATATTATTCCACTATTATCAAGTTGTAAACTTACAAGCTCCTCTTTATAAATAGGTCTATATGATTCTTTAATTCCTCTTTCATCATATGAATATTTTCCAAACAAACTACCATCAGCCCAAAATGAATTATCAAGGTTATTTATGTTCATTAGATAGCCAAGTAATCCTTCAAAGGCTTTATCTCCATTTTTAATATTAATTAAGTGTAATTTTTTATATGACTTTTCATTAGAATTATTTTTTAACAGTTCATAATCTTTATCATCTAAAACAAGTGCATTTCCTGCAGCATAATCTTCACCATGTCTAAAGTTTGCAAATTGCACATTACTTTTCCCACTTATATTATCTCCATCCAAATATAAACTTTTAGATTCTCCTGCAATTTTCTCATACTCATCTTTGCTTAATTTATACCCATTCTCTGCTGATACATCTTGTATTTTCTGTAATTGATCTTTATCCATAATAGTTAAAATAGATGATGGAAAATCTACTACCTTTTCATCTAATGAACTTATATAAGTAGCTTCACTTGGTTTTACATCAATCTCCGTTCCCATATGCTTATTATAATTTGTCTCACTTACTATAGACTCCTTATCACTATAATATGTTATCATACCATCATCTTCTTTAAATCTCGGTACTTCTACATACTCTAATACATCATACTTTTCCATTTTTCCATCATTATCTTTTATTACTTCTTTAACCTTATCCTTATCAGCTTTATTATATTGAGCTGTTTCAACAAACATAATATCATAAGGATTTCCTATATCAGTAAACTCTCTAACTGATGTGTATAGAGAGTAGCTATATCCAACAAAGAATATTGCACCAGCAATTAAAAGTGATACCATATACAATATGTTTTTATATGCTGTAAATCTATGAGATAAGTTTGATAAAACTAATAAATTATTATTATATAATTTAGGGAATCTACTTAATATATTTTTTACTACAGCTATTCCTGAACCTATAATCATATATGGGCATATTAAAGTTAGCCCTACGAAAATTGCAATCATATAGGATTTGCCATCTAATATTTCTCCAAGCATAACCTTAGGTAAGCAGTAGCATGATATAATTAATGCCACCAAAGATATTAATCCTATAAATATGTTAGATTTTCCTGCTTCCTTTTTCTTTGAAGACTTTATAACATCTATTATTGATACTCTTTTTATATAGAATATATTAAATATAAAATTTCCTATAAATATTAATGCAAAAATTCCTATACTAAGTAAGAAACTCTTATAATTAATTGAGTATGGAATTTCAGCACTATTTAATACCTTATTTAACCCCATATAAAATAATCTTGAGAATATAGTTCCACCTAAAATTCCAGTTGCTAATGATGCTAACATTATTCCTAAGTTCTCTACAAAAATAAGCTTAGTTAAATCCTTCGTTGTCATACCTAATGTTAGATACATTCCAAACTCTTTCCCTCTATTTTTTAAGAAAGCTACATTAGTATAAGTAATAAAAACTATAGAAAATAGTATAATTCCAAACAATGCCATATTAACTGTCTCATATAGTGATGTCTTTCCTATACTATCTACGATTGTTTCATTAAATAATAAACTTCCATACATAAATAGCATTGCTATAATCATTGAATTAACAAAATAAAATGATATATACTTATTAAAGTTATAAATAAAATTCTTACGTACTATAGAAGAAAACTTCATTAGTTTTGTCCTCCTATAACACTTTGAACTTCAAGTATTTTATCAAAGAACTTCTTTCTATCACCATTTGATGTAATTTCCATTTTGATTTCTCCATCTTTAATAAATATAATTTTCTTACAAAAAGATGCTGCAAAAGGATCATGAGTTACCATTAAGACTGTACTATTTATATCATTATTCATCTTACTTATTGTATTCATTATATTATTAGCTGACTTTGAATCTAAATTTCCAGTTGGTTCATCTGCAAATATTATAGAAGGATCGCTTATTAAAGCTCTTGCAGCTGCTACCCTTTGTTTTTGTCCACCTGAAATATGATATGGATATTTGTTTTTTAATCCGTCTATATCAAAAAACTTCATAAGCTCATTAACACGCATTTTAATATCTCTTGTATTCTTTTTATCTAAAATAAGTGGTAAGCCTATATTCTCTTCTAATGTCAAACTATCTAATAAGTTAAAATCCTGAAATATATATCCCATATTTGATCTTCTAAATAAAGCTAATTTATCCTTTTTCATATTACTTATATTCTCATTATTTATAACAACTTTTCCTGATGTACTCTTATCTATTCCCGAAAGAATATTAAGCAATGTTGTTTTACCACTCCCACTTGGACCCATTATCCCAACAAATTCACCCTTATTTACTAATAGGTTCAATCCATTTAAAGCTTTAACCTCTTTTGCTCCTTTATATGAACTATAAACTTTAGTTAAATCACATACTTTTAAAATCTCCATACTTTTCTCCCTTTCTCTATACCAAAAATTATATTTATTTTCTATCTATAATCTTAGTATAAAGGGGAACCCATAACTCTCAAATGGATTCCCCTTACATAACCTTACATTTTTGAAAGGTTTATAATTATTAATAACATTTTTATACTTCAATTAATATTAAGTCTAATTCAAATGTCAGTTTCTAATTAAATTTTATAAATTATAAATATTAATTAGAAATTTTATAAACCTATTTCTAATAAACTTAGATAACACTTTCATCTCTAAATATAATCTTAACTGTTGTCCCTACTCCGAATTCCGATTCTATCTCAACACTGTGTCCAAGTTTTTCTCCTATTATCTTCACCATATAAAGACCTATACCTGTTGCATTTCTATCTTCTCTTCCATTACTTCCTGTAAAGAATGGATCAAATACTCTCTGTAAATCCTCTTCTCTTATTCCTACTCCGCTATCTTTTACTGATAGTTTTATTTTATCTTTTTCTTCTATAGCAAATATATCTATTTTATTTCCTTTTTCATTTTTTGAATACTTTATAGCATTAGATATTATTTGTTCTAACATATATGCACACCATTTCTTATCAGTATAAACAAATATATTTTTATCTATAAAAACCTTAGGAAATACACCCTTATATATAAAATCTCTCTTTTTTAAATTAACCATATTATTTATTAACTCACTAAGATTACACTTATCAGTTATATAATCTCTTGAAAAATCATCTAATCTTATTACATTTAAACACTCTTCTAGATT
Organism: Clostridium sardiniense; assembly: GCF_019753795.1. NCBI lineage: Bacteria > Bacillati > Bacillota > Clostridia > Eubacteriales > Clostridiaceae > Clostridium > Clostridium sardiniense. The sequence goes on from NZ_JAIKTU010000005.1 coordinate 225,104, forward strand.
CTTTTTAAGCATATTATTTTCTTCTTTTATATCCTTAGTATATTTATTACTTCCTATATCCAAATTACTTTTTTCACATGCTAAATCTATTACAGTTATTGAAGTTTTCATATTATGAATCCATTTAGAAAATACTATATCTCTATTTCTAACTTCTTGTTTCAATGTATATATCTCATTAAGATAATGCTTATGTACATCACTAATTACACTTAATATTTCTTCTTCTCTATAATTAATATCTGCATTATTATAATCAGGACTTACCTTGCTATCCTCTAGTTTCTCTATAAATTTTTTATATGATATAACTTCAATAATAAAATATACAATTATCACAGTTATGCTAAGTATTAGTGGATATAATGTTTCACTATCTTTAAAGAATAAATAGTAAAATAATAATATTATAAAAGTGTTTATTGTAAATATTAATAAATCTCTACTCTTTATCTTAAATACTCTAATTATCAATTCCATTAAAGACATACCCAACCCCTCTTTTTGTTACAATACAATTATTTATTCCTAAATCACTTAATCTCTTCTTAACCCTAGTCATATTAACAGTTAAAGTATTATCATCAACAAATGTAGTATCATCCCATAAAGCTTCTAGTATCTCTTCTCTAGTTATAACTTTATTTTTATTCTGTAATAGTATATTTAATATTCTATATTCATTCTTTGTAAGCTCTATTATCTCTCCCTTATACTTTAATTTCATACTTTCATGAATTAAATTTAAACCATTTTCATCTATAGCATTTGCATCACTAGAATCATCTTTATATTCACTTACTCTTCTTAATAAAGCATTAATTTTGGCAAGCAATATACCTATAACAAATGGTTTTGTAACATAATCATCTGCACCAAGTTCCATACCTCTTATCTGCTCTCCCTCTTCACTTCTAGCTGAAAGTATTATTACTGGAGTTTTATACTTTTTCCTTATCAGTTTTAAAAAATAAAATCCATCGAACTTAGGTAAATTAATATCTAATATTATTAAGCTTGGACTTATCTCCTCAACAGTTTCCATGACCCTTTCAAAATCATCTATTACTGTTACACTGTAATCATAGGCTTCTAAATATTCACTAATGTATTGTTTTAATTTAATATCATCTTCAATTAATAAAATCCCCATCTCAAACCCCTATATAGCCTAATATAATCAAGCTTATTTTCACTATATTTTACCATAGTGTTTTACATAAATAAATAATATTTATACCACAATTAAATTATTTCAAAATTTAAAAAAGACTAGATAAAATATCAGCTGGTTCCGTTTTGAGGTGCAAATATATTAAATCACACCTTAAATCACGGTAATAAATTAACATTTAAAAATAGAGTATTAATTTCTTTAATCAATACTCTATTCTTTCCCTATATATTTTTTAATTTTTCTTTTTATCTTTTACTAAAAAATTCATTGACAGCAAGTATACACCTATTAATGCTGCAAATATTATATTTCTCACCAATATAGTTATAATATTGTTTTGAACAAGATAGAAGGATACAGGTAAAAAGATAATCATTGTTATTGCAAATATTATTATAATAAATTTTTTACTCATAAACATTCACCCCTTTTTAATTAATATCTTCAAATTGGAATATTTCTTCTATTGGTGCTTTTACTGCTCTTGATATTTGAATTGCTAGTTTTAATGATGGATTATATCTTGCAGCCTCTAAATGAGATATTGTTTCCCTTCTAACATTTACTTTTTCAGCAAGTTCTTCTTGAGTAAGATTTGATAAAAGCCTAAATTTTTTTAAGTTACATATAAAACCTCCCATATCTACATACCTTTTGTTTCATAGTAATATGTTAAAAATGATTTTCCAATCGCTAAGAATTCAAAGTATAACGATAGTATAATTTTAAAAATTTCGGCAGTAACTCCATTATTAAATGCTAAAATACAAACTATCATCAGAATAGATGAAATATCAAATAATGTACTCTTTGCTTTCATTATATTGTATTGAAGCCTTTCATCATCTAATTCGTAATTTATCTTACCTTCCCAAAAGAAACTAAAGAATGCGAAGAATATAAAGAACATGTAGAAGCTAGAGTTTAATATTCCTGCGAAACCACCAAATCCAGAAAATCCTAAAATTCCATACCACGATTTAACTTTAGACTTTTTCAAAAGAATTCCTCCTTAATGTGTTATATTTATAACATTATGTTATAAATATAACACCATTAACCATATATTTCAATATATTACATAAAATATAATTATCAAAAAACAAAAAAAATCACATGCGAATGCACATGTGATTTTAATTATGATTTTTACTTAATCGGGTCATCTTATACCTTAAATCTGAACCTATTAATAAAATATCTAATCTTTTTATAACTACTAATTACTTATTTAAATATCTAATTATGTAACTTAAAGTATGGAAATCTCTATCTAATTCTGTTTGTATCTTATTTAATCCTTCAATTAAAGTTTTTTCATCAAAGTTTTCTAATAAAATCATTAGATTAAGTAAATTTATGTCTCCATCTTTTGTATCTAAAATTCTTGCCTTCTTAACGAATTCATTTTCCATTGCACCTAAAACTGCATTTCTTAATTCTTCGCTAACTTCTATCTTTGGCATTTCTTCAAATATTCTAATCTCTTTATTGCTTCTATCTAAATTCTTAGCAGCCTTTAAGTCAGTTCCTAAGAATATAGTATTTTTAAATGTTGCATCCTTAAAGTTAGCACCATCTAATTTTACTGAATCAAAAATAGTATTTTCAAATACTGCTTCTTTAAACTTACTTCCCTTTAAGTTTGCACCAACAAATTCTGCTCCCTTAAAAGTACCATTTAAGAAACTACATGATTTAAAATGTGCTCCTCTAAAGCTTACATAATCAAAATTTGATCCTGCAAAATTACAATTATAACAATTGGCTCTTTTCATATCTGCATACATAAAATTCTTATCTTTTTTCTCTGTATTATTATAATGGAAATTTCCATTACCATTTTGGTTTCTAGCCATATATTTACCTCCATCAGAAATACAATAGTTTATATTTCAACCTAAATCATATATATAATTCATCTAAAAGTCAATTTAAAGTAATATTTTAATGTTTTTATAAAATATTGCATTTACTTTTCAATATATTTATTACTTTTTGTTTTCCTTCACTCTTAAAAAGTCTATTTGGTATATACGCAATCAATAAATTATTCTTTAATAATATTAATCCATTTGATTCCTCTATGGATTTAATTGCCTCATACTTAATAGTACAAATATTATCTTCTTGATAAAATTGAATACCATTTTCTTTAAAAGTAATACTTCTATTTTTGTTTTTGTTATTAAAATATTTAATATCTTGTTCTAATGTTATCCTTTTTATTCGACCTGTTGACCACCTTGTTCTTGCAATAAGTATTACTATAACAAAGAATATTATAGATATATAAGCAGCTTTAAAGCTACTTAGACAAGCAATTAGAATTATAGTTAAAACAGCAACTAATATTGAAGAATATAAAAACACCGCTTTAGTTGCTTTTATACCAATCTTGCCTTCTTTTGTAGTAAAAATATATTTATTTAAGTTTCTAATATCATCTTCTGATCTTATATAAGTAATATCAGCATTATCTATAGTTAACTTTTCACTTTTGCAACTCTTTATATTTTCTTTTATTATTTTATAACACTTCTCTAATTCATCTTCATTATTAAATGCTTCTAAAGGAATATCAATAACATCATTTTTTAAATATTTAATATGAATAAAATCTTCAAAAATATTTACTGTATCTATCGAACAATAAGCTATCTCTTCACTTTTTAACTCATCATAGAATCTCATACTCTTTTTATCAATTTCTATTACAGCTTTTATTAATTTATTGATATTAGATAATTTATTTTCAATTAAAGAATTTCCCTTTTTCATTAATATCTTCTTTTGAATTTTAGGTATAATCTTAAATAATAGTTCATAATAGAGAAAAATTAAAACTATATAGAATAACATTTTTGAAAATACTTTTATTGCTAGATCTGTCCCAGCTGTCAATATGGTTATCAAAAGCAGAAAAGCGAATAGTGGTATAACAATAGCTAAAAGTATCTTATAGAATTTACTTCTCTTCATAGTATTTAGTGATTCAAGTTTTCCATTTAAGGATTTTTCTAATATCTCCTTATATCTTTCTTTACTTATTTCATAAGTTAACTTCAATTTTAATTTCCCCCTTAATTTTGTAAAACGCAATTTGAATTTATCCACTATCCCCATTAAATAATCAACAAACCACCACTACCATTAGTTAAAATTTAAAATTTATTCTACCACATTTTTCATATTGAAACTGTATGTTTCATGTTTAAACTACATATTTTTAATATAAATTTATTTATAATGTAAAAACTTAATATATATAATTATAGATATTAGATTTAATGTATAATACCTTCATGTTTATAGACTAAAGAAAGTAATTCTTATCCTCTAATAATTTAATCACTATCATAAGCTAATCTAATACTGATTTACATTCTAAATATTTACTCTTTGATTTAATCATTCTTACAATACAACTATAAATGTATATTCCCATAGTAAAACCTAAAGTATTTGTTATTATATCATTTATATCAAGGATTCCTCTATTTAAAGTAAATTGAGTAATTTCTACAATTATTATATAGACTAAAAAAACTGATACTAGATTTTTATTGCTGATTCTTGTTTTAAATTTAATATAAATTGATACTGGTACATATATAAATATATTAGAAATTAAAAGAAGCAATGCATGTCCAAAATAATCATTAAATTCATTTATTATTTCAAAAGGATTTAGATTTACACCTGAATAATTCCCTTTAAAAAAAGTTAAAATCATTATTATAATAAAATACATAATAGCTATTATATCAATATACCCCTTATTAAATTTCTTATCTATAATGGATCTAACAATTATAAATAACGTTATTGCTATAATAACCATTATAGACAAATATGCTAATGGCGCATCTGAAATAACTCTAGAAACTATATCTCCTAAAAAGTTATAATATAAAAACCAAATTATAAAAAGACACCCTATAAATATGCATATATTTTTTACTATACTTTTCATATTTCTTTCCTCCCGTGTAAAATATTATTTTATCTATAAATATATTTTATAATAATTAAATCTTCTGTTTTAATACGTAAACTCATATAAATTAATCTCACTTAGTTGATTTAATATTTTTATCTATTAAACTTTCTATAATCTTCTTTGAATTTATTATATCTAAATTACTATTTACAATTTCTAGTATTATCTTCCCATTATATTCAGGTAATAAATTACTAAATATATACTCAAAATCTATATCTCCATTTCCTATAGGCAAATGTTCATGAATCACATTAAATCTTCTATCTGAGATATGAAGTATTTTAGGTTTCTTAATCTTAATCATCTCCTGTAAATGATTAAGATCGTCTATGTGTGCAACATCTAATAAAAATTCTAAATCTTTATTTTGATTAAATATCTTTTCTATCTCATGAGTATCTGTAAATATTGGATCCAATTTGCTATTGTTTTCTAAATACACCGTAATACCATTTGTATTAAATATATCTAAAGCATATTTAATACTTTCATCTAATTTATATATTGTTTTTTCATCAATTATCTCATTTTCACAAATTGGATGAATTATTAATTCCTTATTATTTAATTTATTTAATATATCTAATAATTTTGGTATATGTTCCTTAAATTCATTTATATTTAGAACTGCATGAATAATTGTAGGAAACTTGTACTTATTTATTGTATCAATAAACTCTTTATCAGCTTCATGTAAGCGTAATCCTCTATTGTCATACCATAGTTGCATAAAATCAAATTTATTTTCTTTAGCAAAGATAACTTCATCTTCATATCTATTAAAAAATCTTGCTAAGCATCCTATTTTTATCATTAATAATTTTCCTCCAGTTTTATTTTCACTTCTCTCTGTGTAAAATATTATTTTATATATAAATATACTTTACCAAAACATTAAATGGTATTAAACTACATTTTTATTAATATTTGCTTTGTAATTATAATATAATGTATCTAACAAAATATCCGATATGTATCTAGGAGGCACTACTATGAAAAAATATATTATATTATGGATTTTACTAACAGTAACTATATGGATCTCATTATTTTTTATATCATCAGTCCTATCAAATATAATAATTGAAAATATCTTCTCAGATTTTGATACGGTATTACTATTAACTGGTTTTTCATCACTTTTATCAACATTATTTGTTTGCACTAATTTTTTAAAAGATAAAATAGAAAAAGGATATTGATTTTAGTATCCTTTTTCTATTTATTAAGGTTATTAATTATCTAAGAAAATAAATTAATCCAAGAAATACTGATTTTTATTACTTCCATCACTTCCCCATGCTCCATTTATTCCTCTAAATTGGCCATTAAAAATATCAATAAAATCTTTTGAATCCAATTCTTCAAGTTCTCTAATAATCAATCCTTCTGTTTCAATACGTAAACTCATATCTAATCTCCAATTATGCTTTTATTTTTAAATATAAAATAACTATTCATCATCTCATATATTGATAATAAACATTTATGTATAATTAATCCATATAATATTTTCTAAATTATTTATAAGTATATAAATAAAAAAAGTGTCCCAGGAAATATCCTAGAACACAATACTATTTATTTTCATCTCTCCAAGCCTTTATAGCTTCTCTTGCACCTGAAATTGTAACAGGAATATCTTTAAAGCCAAAGCCATCCTTCTCTTTTAATATCTCCATTAAGTGACCAATACGTGGAAGCCTTAACTTAACACTTCTAATGGCCTTCTTTTCATTAAACACTTCCTTTGGAGTACCTTGTAAAACTACTTTTCCTTCATTTATAACATATACATTATCACAAAAAAGTGGAACTATATCTATATCATGAGTTGATATAATTATTGATATACCAAGAGCTTTTTGAGTCTCTTTTAAAAGATTCATTATCTCACTAACTCCAACTGGATCAAGCCCTGCTGTTGGTTCATCTAATATAAGAACATCCGGTTCCATAACTAATACTCCAGCAATTGCTACACGTTTCTTTTGGCCAAAACTTAAACAGTGAGTTGGTTTATCTTTTAGATGCTCTATCCCAGTCCTTTTAATTGCATTATCCACACGTCTTCTAATCTCATCTTCTGGAAGCTTCATATTAACTGCTCCAAAAGAAACATCTTGATACACGCTAGCTGAAAATAACTGACTATCTGGATCTTGAAATACAACTCCAACAGATTGTCTAAGCTTTATAAGCCCTTTTCTTGAGTAATCTATAGGACTTCCATTAAATAAAACTCTTCCTTTAGTAGGTTTTACTATTCCATTTAAGTGATGAAATAAAGTTGATTTACCTGCTCCATTTCCACCTAATATAGCTGTTACCTCACCTTTTTTTATCTCCATGTCAATCCCATTTAATGCATTAGTTCCATCAGGATATTTGTAATGAAGACCCTCTAATTTAATTATATTTTCATACATTTTTATCTTCTCCTCCTATGTCTTCTAATACTTTAACATTAATGCAATCACTAGCAAAATCACATTTATAACTATTGCTGCAATATATATCTTTCCACTCTTTTTATATGGTTCTTGGAGTACAGTAAGCTCTCCATCATATCCTCTTGATTCTAATGATATGTATAGATCATTTGCCCTTTTAAAGGAACGAATAAAAAGTGTAGATGCAAGTGCACCTAAAGAACGATATCCTGATCTTAAATTCACATACCCAAGTCTTGAGTTTTGAGCCGTAAACATAGTATTTGCTGTATCTAGAAGTATAAAAATAAACTTATATACAAGTCCCATCATTTCTATCATAAGCTTTGGTACTTTAAGCTTTTCAAGTACTGAAAGTATATCAACCATTGGTGTACTTAATGATAAAAAGTACAGACATGATACTGAACCTAAAACTTTAAAGAACAGTCCTAAAGCCTTATATAATCCATACTTTGACACCCCTATAAATGTATTAAACATATGTACTGAAAATAAAAACATATTAGGATCTTTAGAAAAATTAACAGTTATAGTAAGTACTCCAATAATTAAAAATGCCATTGGTACTAATAAAAGCTTAAAATAAACTTTTTTAGGAGTGCCACTAAATTTTAGTGTGGCAACTCCCATAATTAAAAATACAGCTATTGATACTGGTAGCCTGTCTGCAAAAAGACAAACTATTAGAGTAAGTATTGCAAATACAAACTTCTCCATTGGGTTTATCTTTTTTAGTTTTGATGAATAGGCATACTTATCAATATTTATCATTTATTTTCTCCATCTAATCTCTTTCTTTTTCCCTTAAAGTATCCAAGACCAAATCCTATAACTCCAGCACCAATTGCAGCTTGAAGTGCAAATAATAAACTTTCTATTTCTCCACTTTTAGGCTCAAATATTGGAGCAAACCAAGGTTCATAGTCCTTATCTATTTGAGTTATAGCAGCTTCTGCTGCATCATCTGATCCACCAAACTCTCCATCTTTTGCAATGAAAAATGGAACTATTGCAAGTGCTACAACTATTAATATAAGTATAATATTAGTCTTTAGACTGCTTGTCTTTTCTTTCTTTTCTACATTATTACTCAAATTAAATTCCCTCCTTTGATAGGATGTTAAGATCCATTAAATCTTCTTTATCATAAGCTGCTATTGCATTAAATATTACAACAGTTAATATACCTTCACTTATAGCTAGAGGTATTTGTGTTACTGCAAATATACCCATAAATTTAATTATAGACGCCATAGCACCACCTGCTTCTGATGGGAATGCAATTCCAAGTTGTATTGAAGTAGTCATATAGGTTGCTAAATCACCAAGTGCAGCTGCAAGGAATATTCCAAGCCATCTTGGTCCATTTAATTTTTTAACTAATTTATAAATTCCATATGATACAAATGGTCCAACTACCGCCATTGAGAATGTGTTTGCGCCAAGAGTTGTAAGTCCTCCATGTGCTAAAAGTATTGCTTGGAATAAAAGTACTATAAGCCCTAAAACAGTCATAGCAGTAGGTCCAAATAAGATTGCACCTAGACCTACACCAGTTGGATGTGAACAACTTCCAGTTACTGATGGTAATTTTAATGCAGATAAAACAAATGCAAATGCTCCTGCCATTGCAAGTAATATCTTAAGACGAGGGTTTGCACTTATTGTCTTCTTAATTGAGAATATACCGAAAATTACAAATGGAATAGTAAATGCTCCCCATTCTATACACCATTTTGGTTGAAGGAATCCTTCCATAATGTGCATAGCTGATGCCTTAGTTGGTATAAATAATATCATTAATGTGATACCAACAAAAAGTTGAATTCTTTTTGACATATTTGACATAATATAAATCCGCTCCTTAAATATAATAGATTATAAATTGTTAATACTGCTCTCTAAATTATCTTTTTTAAAGTCAGGACACTTTAAGTAAACCCAATAAAATTGCATATAAAAAAGCCTCTTGACACAAAATCAAGAGGCTCGATGAATTTCAAAAAACATAATTTATTCATAAGCAAAGCACCCCCTATATCCCGTAGAGTTTGTGATCTTTTAAAAATAGGCAGGTCTTCTGGCTCAAGTATCAACACCTATTGTAGCCTTCCCAGAGAATAATCCAGTGGCATAGTTTACAATAAGCTCCTCTATTACAGCGGCGGGACCGCGTGGGATTCAAACCCACTTCCCTTTTAATCTTCAAATATATTAATATTTGTTAAACCTATTTTCAAATTTTCAATTTTTCCTAAACTCATTGTACATTATTTAACAATCCTGTACAAGTTAAATACCCAAAAATTTCAGGTATTTATTTAATTTAAATATATTTTATACACAAAACTATCCCCAAGTATCATTTTTTTAATAACACTCAGGGATAATATTACAATATTTTATTCACAAACCTTACCAGGATTTAAAATATTCTTAGGGTCAAAAGTTAACTTGATTCCTCTCATGATACCAATTAATTCATCACTTAATGATTCATTTAAGTATCCTTTCTTAGCGAATCCAATTCCATGTTCTCCTGATACTTGTCCTTTTAATTCTTTTGCTCTGTCATACATGCATTGCATAACTTTTTGAAGTTTTTCATGCCAAGTCTTTTCATCTAATGCATCTCTTAATAGATAAATATGAAGATTACCATCTCCGGCATGTCCAAAACTCTTAATTCTAATATCATATTCTTTTTCTAATTTATGAGTGTACTTAACAAATTCAGCAACTCTATTTCTTGGTACAACTACGTCAACTTCATCCATTTCAGTAGTTGATGCCTTTATTGCTTCTAGGAATGCTCCTCTTGCAGACCAGATTGATTCTTGTCTTTCTTCTGTATCTGATATGAATGCATCTATAGCACCTTCTTTAAGGCATATATCTGCAACCTTTTCATAATCCTTTTCTATTTCTTCTCTTGAATTTCCATCAAAAGTTAAAAGTAAGTATGCATCTGAAGTGTGGTCTGGGAATTTCTTTCCTAGATATTCTTCTGCTGCAACTATTGCTTCTTTTTGCATAAACTCAATAGCTGTTGGTATTGCTTTTGATTTAATTATTTTAGGAACTGTTTCTATTGCAGTTTCTAAATTTTCAAAAGGAACAAGTAAGCTAATTGCCTTTTTAGGTAATGGTAATAGTTTAAGTGTAGCTTTTGTTATTATTGCTAAAGTACCTTCAGCACCTACAACTAAATCTTTAAGGCTATATCCTGAACTATTTTTAACAACCTTACCACCTAAATTCATTACATGTCCATTAGGTAATACAACTTCTAATCCTCTTACATAATCTCTAGTTACTCCGTACTTAACAGCTCTCATACCACCGGCATTTGTACTAATATTACCACCAATAGTAGCTGTTTTTTCTCCTGGATCTGGTGGGTAGAATAAATCATTTTCTTCTACAAACTTTGCAATTTCCATTAATAACACACCAGGTTCTACAGTTAGTGTTAAGTTTTCTTCATCAAGTTCTAGTATCTTATTCATACCACTTAAATCTAAAACTATTCCTTTGTGAAGTGCAACAGCTGCACCAACTAGTCCTGTTCCTGAACCTCTTGCAGTTACTGGGATATTGTGTTCATAAGCATACTTCATTATTTCTGATACTTCTTCTGTATTAGCAACCTTAACTACTATATCAGGAAGCTGTTTTATAGAACCTAATTCATCATGACTATAATCTTCATTTATGTTTTCTCCATAAAATACTCTATCCTCATCATTAATTATCTTTTCTATATCTTTTATAGTATTTTCTGAAACTTTGCTGTAACTCATGACTATTCCCCCTTATTTCCTTTTATTTCTTCTATTAATTTTGGAACTATTTCATATATATCTCCAACTATTCCGTAGTGAGATACTTTAAATATTGGAGCCTTTTCATCTTTATTTATTGAGAAGATATAATCTGAGTTATTCATACCTGCTGTAAATTGTACTGCCCCAGATACACCACAAGTTATTATAAGTTTTGGTCTTACTGTTCTACCACTTAATCCAACTTGCTTTTTAGCATCTTCCCATCCAGCTTCTATTAATGGTCTAGTTACTGCAAGTTCTCCACCTAATAGATCTGCAAGTTCTTTTATCATTTCCATATCTTTTTCTGATTTTACAGCTCTACCTGCAACTACTAATACCTCAGCTTCTGATATGCTATGTTCTTTTTCTTTAGCTACAACTTCTTTTACTTCTATATTAGAAGCTAATTTAGAAGAATCTATATCACAGATTGTTAATGTACCGCTACCCTCTTCATTTCTTTCAGGTGCTGACATTACTTTATATCTAACTGTTGCAAGTTGTGGTCTTGAATTTGGAGTGACTATTTGAGCCATTATATTACCACCAAATGCTGGTCTTATTTGTACTAAATCTGTATTATCTTTTATATCTAGTATTGTACAGTCTGCTGTTAACCCAGTTCTACATCTTGCAGCAACCCTTGGAGCTAATGATCTACCAACTGTTGTTGCGCCAACAAGAAGCACAGCTGGTTTAACCTTCTTTATAAAGTCATCAATTACTGCTGCATATGGTTCTATTCTAAAGTTTTCAAGTTCTTCTTTGTCATATACCATTACTTCATCTACACCATAGTGTAATAATTCTCCTGCTTTTTCTTCTATGTTACTTCCTATGAATATACAATAAACCTTTTGGTTTACTTTATCTGCAAGTTCTCTTGCCTTACCTATTAATTCAAATGTAACTGGATGTATATCTCCATCTACGTGATCTACGTATACAGCTACTCCATTCCATTTGCTTTTATCTATCTTAACGACTTCTTCCTCTATGTATTCTATAGCCCCTTTAGGACCTTTTCTCACACACATTTTGCACATTTTACAACTTGCATTTATTTCAAGTTTTCCGTCCTTCTCTTCTAAAGCACCAAATGGACAAATCTTTATAATTTCTTCTATATTGCCTACTTTATCTTGGTTTATTACTAACTTTGCCATAACTTACTCCCCCTTAAATAAACTTTAATTCCTTTAATCTTTTAGTCATTTTTTCACTTATCTCATCTGAACTACCTGTCCACATTTCGTGGTCATCATTTGATTCTGGTGGGAATATTCTTTCAACTTGAGTAGGAGATCCATTTAATCCATACTTCTTCTCATTTTTATCCTCAAAATCTTGTAAAGATATCATTCTTATTTCTCTATCTTTAGATTCTCTACTTCTCTTATAAGAAGGTAGTCTTGGTTCAAATATATCCTTCTCTACTGTTATAAGACATGGATACTTAATATCTACTATTTCTAGTGTATTTGGCATATCCATTTCTACTGTTATAAAGTTATCATTTACTTCTAATATTCTTCTTACATTTGCAACATGAGGAATTTCAAGATATTCTGCCATTTCAGGTCCAACCTGTGCAGTATCTCCATCTGTTGTTTGTTTACCGCAAATTATTAAGTCAAAATCTCCACATTGTCTTATTCCTTGTGATAATGTATAAGATGTTGCAAGTACATCAGCTCCTGCAAACTTTCTATCTGAAACTAGAGTTCCTTCATCAGCTCCCATTGCGAAAGCTTCTTTTATTACTTCCATAGCTTGAGGTGGTCCCATGCTTATTACCTTTATAACCCCACCTTTTTCTTCTTTTATATTTAGTGCAGTTTCTAAAGCATATAAATCATAAGGATTCATTTTTGTATCTATTCCATCCCTTTTTAACACTCCTGTTTTTTCATCAACTTCAACTTTTGATGTTCCTGGTACTTGCTTAATACAAACTATAGTATTCATAATACATTTCCTCCATTTCTTTTTATCACATACCTATTAATGTTCCGATGTATGTTAGTACTCCTAAGAGAATTACATATGAAACACAATACTTTAGTGTTGAGTTTAAAATTTTACCTTCACTACCTTCAAGTCCAGTAGCTGCTGTTGCAACCGCTATACTTTGAGGTGAGATCATTTTACCTGCTGTTGCACCACAAGTGTTTGCTGCGGCAAGCCAATAAGAATTTACTCCTAATGATTTTGCAGCTTCAACTTGAAGTCCTCCAAATAATACATTAGCTGAGGTATCACTACCTGTTACAAAAGTTCCAAGAGCTCCAATTAATGGAGATATTACTGGATAGAAGCTTCCTGTTGCCATTACTAAAACTAAAGCAATAGATTTTATCATTCCGCTGTATCCCATTACCTTTGCTAGTGCTACTATTGCTATTATTGTTATTGCTGATTTAAACATCTGCTTAACAGTTTCTAGGAAAACCTTTACAATAGCTCCAAAAGAAGCTCCTTGTATTAAACCACCTATAAAGGTTGCTACAATTATTATAGTACCTGGTGTTGCAAGCCAGACAAATGTGTATGGATGCGCCCCAGCCCCTTTATAAATGCTTACAGATGTTTTAACTGCTGCTATTGGTTCATATATTGCTGGAAATAATGGACTGACTAAAATTATAAATATAAATATAAGTATGAAAGGTAACCATGCTATGACTCCTTGCTTAAAGGAAACTTTTTCTTCTTCCTCTAAACTCTTATCTTTATAAAATACCTTTGCAATGAATATAGTAACTCCCATTGATACGACTGACCCAAGCACCGCAGGTAATTCTGCGCCTAAGTATTTTGCAACAATCATTTGTACTATAGCAAAAGAAAGGCCTGATGCAATAGTTATTCCAATAACTCCTTTTAACCCTTTGAATCCCTTACCTGTTATCATTACTAGAACGAAAGGCAATATTACAATGAAAGCAAAAAGTTGAAGTGATATTGTGTAGCTTAAAGGTCCTACAGAAATATCTGACACTTTAGCTAAAGTGTTAACTGGAAGCCCTATTGCTCCGAAGGCTGTTGGTGTTGTATTTGCAATTAAGCATATAGTCGCTGCAAACATTGGTTCAAATCCGAGTGCTGCAAGTATTCCTGCTGGTATTGCAACTGCAGTTCCAAACCCTGCTACAGCTTCTAAGAATCCACCAAAGCCAAAGGCTAGAATTAATACTAAAATTCTCCTATCATTTGTAACACCTGTTAGCATTTTCTTTATAACATCCATTCCCTTTGTGTAGATTGAAAGGTTATAAGTAAATACTGCTGCTATAATTACTATCATTATAGGCCACACTGCAAGTGCAATGCCTTCTAATGCTGCTGATACTGTAATACCAAATGGCATTTCCCACATAAGTATTGCGAGTATAATAGTAACTACCAAAGTTATAGGACAAATTATATGTCCTGGAACTTTAAAGACTCCAAGTGCCACCATAAGTAGAATTATTGGTAATAATGCAACTATAAATTTTAAATAAATATCCATCATTTCCTCCTTCTTATTATATACTAATTAGGTGGTATGACCAATTTTCAATTTCATTGTACTCCTTTATTCTAAGCATTACCAGTATTGTTATTTTTTTAACTATAAACATTTGTAAACGTATTAAGTATAAATAAAGGAGTTGCCAAAGGCAACTCCTCTTTAAGAACAAACTGTGAACTTTCAATTTCCATTAGTTTCCTTATTAAATTGTTATTTTTTTAACACTATCTATTTAATATACTCTTTTATTAATTCAAAATGTTCTTTAAGAGCTGTATAAGCTTCCAAAGAATTTCTGTTTTCTAGTGCAATATATACTCTTTCATGTAATTTTAATAATCTCTCTTTATTCTCACTACTCTCTAGAATATTTTTTCTTGAGTCAGTTATAAACTTATCTATTACTTGTGATAAAACATTTAAAAGATTTGTTATAAGTGGATTATTTGCAGACTTAACTATAGTGTAATGGAACTCCTTATCTATAATTACATTATTGGATTCTATATCACTTTCTTTAAACTTCTCTATTAATTCCTTTAACTTTTTAAGTTCTTCTTTGCTTATCCTTTCAGCTGATAGCATTATTGTTGAAAGTTCTAAAACTTCTCTAAGCTCATATATATCAATAGCTGAACCTTGTTGTAGCATAAACATCATTGATAATGGCTCTAAAAGAATTTCACTAAAATCATTTTTTATATAATTTCCAGCTCCTTGTATACTTTCTATAAGGCCTATAACCTCAAGAGATCTTATAGCCTCTCTTATAGAAGCTCTACTAACATTTAATTCTTCAGCCATAGCTCTTTCTGTTGGTAACTTATCCCCTATTTTAAGCTCGCCCTCTTCAATCATTTTTTTTATACGCTCTACAACTTCTTCATAGACCTTTGTATTCTTTGCTGGCGCGTCCATACCTTTTCATCTCCTTGTATCTTCTCTACTTTGATTCTATTACATTAATCTATTATATTAATTTATAATCATCATCTTATTAATTCATAGCCTCAATTATTTAATTCATAACTCTTATTATAAATTAAAATTGCCATTTTAGTATTACTATAATATTAACATGATTATAACAAAAATAAATTTTTATAATCAACTATATACATTAGTGGATATTTTATTTATTTAATTAACTTTTTTATAAATTGAGGGTAAATTTATCAAGACCACAAAAGAATAACCCTCCAAATTGGAAGGTTATTCTTTATAAGCTATAATATCAATATTTCTTTACAACCATTTTTAATAGCTATATCTTTTAAATAATCCATATATTCATCTGTTGGGGTTTTAGAATTAACCTCATTTTTTCTAACTCCCATAGGTCTATATTTTATAAGTTTATATCTTATCTTAGGATCTAAAGATACTAAAAGATTACTTATCTTATATACATTATTCTCATTGTCTAAAAGGTCTGGAACTATAACAGTTCTTATCTCAAATAATTTATCTATACTAGCTAAATATTTAGCATTTTCAAGAACTATATCATTTTTTCTCTTAGTTAACATTTCATGTTCTTCAGAATCAAATGATTTTATATCTAACATAACTTTATCTATAAGATCTATAAATTCTTTATCTTTAGAAAAGTCTAATGATCCATTTGAATCTACAAAAATACTAAGTCCTAATTCCTTAACTTTCTTAAATAACTCTACAAGGAAATCTCTCCAAAGAGTACATTCTCCCCCTGATACAGTTATTCCAGATATAAATGGTTTCACCTTTAATATCTCACTTACTACATCTTCTACACTCATATATTTAGTTCTTGGCCCACAATTTTTTGTACAATTTTCAAGGCATAAACCACAATTTTCACATCTATCTTCATCCCATTTTATAGTACCATTTAAAAGTTCTACAGCACCATGAGGACATATCTCTACGCACTTACCACAGTGCTTACAAGTTTTTATAGTTTCAGGATTATGGCAATATTTGCAGTTAAAATTACACCCTTGAAAAAATATTGCAGTTCTATTTCCAGGTCCATCGACTGAACTAAAAGGAATTATCTTATTAACTAACCCATTAGTCATTATCTCTAACCTTTCTATCTAAAACCCTAGAATTTTTAACAGCTCCAAGCCCTAATACTACAGTATCTTGCAGTACTTGCTCGCCCTCTTCTAATTTCTTTATATCAGATAGCTTAACTAAATATCCAGTTATTCTTATTACATCACAATCAGAAGAATATAATGAGAAATATCTCATACCTTCTTTAAATGCTCCATTTATTATGTCAAGGATAGCTTCTGGATTCTTCTTTGCTGTTGATTCGAATGGGAATATATCACCTATACCTGATGGAAAATACTTATGGAATTTAGCACTTTGCATAAGATGAATAGGTAAATCTGGCTCTTCTCCTATTGGTATCCTACATCCAGGGCTTGTACCATTGTCTGTATCTATCCCCACTTGTGCATGTAATAAGAAATGTCCATCTGTAATAGAACAATCTTTATTAACTCTGCTATTTACTATCTCATACATTTTATCTATTATTTCTAAGCCTAATTTATTTGCTTTTTCACTGTGTCCAAATCTATCTTTTAATTCCGTTGCATTAAGTAGATTATTTACGCACTCTGCGAGTCCAAACATACCAAACATAGCTGTAAATCTATCTTTATGTATCAATCCTTCTTTTACTAGGAAATTAGTTTCAAAGAAATTGCTCTCCTCTACTATAAACTTTATTCTCTTATCTATATATTCACTCATTTGGTCCATAACATAAGGTAATACATTCTCTAAGAAATCTTCTTTAGATGTAGCCTTCTTAGAAGCTCTATAAAGATTAAGTCTAACAAGTGTAAGACTACCTCCCCCTATGTATAATCCGTTATAACAACTAGCTATTGCATATTTATATGGTGCAAATTCCTTTGAGAACATCTTATCATTTGCAAAGCTTGGCTTAGCTGTAACTAAAGCTGTATTTATAGAATCTATAGCAAATTCTTTTGATGTTCCTTCTCCATATTTTAATGTTATATTTGGTATTGCAGTTTCAAGTTCTCTCTGCGCTTTTAATATAATCCTTCCAGCTTTTGTTTCTATAGGACCAATATTTGCATGACAGAAAGAATCTGTTATTGTTCTATCTATTTGAAGTAAAAATAATTTTATAGCTCTATAAGCCTCCTCTTCATCAACTACAAAAGGCTCTAAAAGAGTATCAATATTTCCTATGTATACTGGCATAGAAGTTATAGATGGTACATGCTTGTACAAAATAAGTAAATTAGTTGTAGCTTCCCATATATCCTTTGGTGGATTTAAATTAAGAAATTCACTTCCTTCTTTGATAAATTTTTCATAATCTGGACAGATATATCTAGGTCTATATGGTGCATTTCCTTCGTATAAATCACATATTACACCTTCATCTCTTAAACTTTGAATCTCTTTTGAAAGGTTTAGTACATCTAATGAATTTTCAGCTTCTCTAGCAAGAGATAGAACCTTTTGTTCGTAAGTTAAAGTTTTATCTTTTATTATGTTTAAAGTATTATTCAAGAATCCTCAGCTCCCATTTATAAAATTTATTATGTATTATTGTATCTTCAAACCCTCCATTATGCAAACCTTTTCTAAGGCCATGATATTCCAAAGTACTAGGTATAATAATTTTACCTCCTTATTACTATTTATAAATGCTATAATTACTTATAAATAGGTATTTAGGATTAAAGGAGGTTTATAATATGCATAAAATTGCAGTCTTAATTAGTACTGATGATTCACAAAAAGAAAAGTTTAAAAAAGCTTGTGGCAATACAGAAATTGTTTTTAGAGGTGGAGAGACTCCTGTGGGCGACCTAAATCAATATACTATAATAGTTGGCAATGTAGACCCTAAGAAGCTTAAAAAGGCTACTTCTCTTAAATTTTTACAACTTTGTAGTGCTGGAGCAGATAATTATACAGATAGAAGTATATATGCAAATAATGATGTAATTTTAGCTAATGCATCTGGTGCTTACGGTTTTACAATATCTGAATATATGCTTGCTATGCATCTTAGTATGATAAAAAAGCTTCCAATATATCGAGATAATATGAAAGAAGGCTTATGGGAAAGTGCTGGTACTATAACTTCAATTAGTGGCAGTACAGTAATCTGTGTAGGTATTGGCGATATTGGCTCAAGATATGCTAAAAAGCTTAAAGCTCTTGGTGCTTATGTTATTGGTATTCGTAGAACTAAAGGTGAGAAACCAGACTTTTTAGATGAGGTATATACTCAAGATGACTGCAAAGATGTTCTTTCTCGTGGAGATGTAATTGCATTATCTCTTCCAAACACTAAAAAGACAGATAGATTCTTATCAAAGGAAACTATAACCTCTTTAAAGGATGGTGCATTTATTATAAATGTTGGTCGTGGTAATTCTATAGATATAGAGGCTCTTTGTGATGCTCTTATATCAGGTAAATTAGGCGGCGCTGCTTTAGATGTAACAGATCCAGAACCACTTCCTAAAGATCATAGATTGTGGAGTATATCTTCTGCATTAGTAACTCCACACATAACAGGTGGATTTACTCTGCCTCAGACTAAAGATTTTATCTTTGATATAGCTTGCGAAAATATAAAACGTGTCCTTGATGGAAAATCACCTAAAAAATTAGTTAGCTTTGATGAAGGCTATTAAAAATAAAAGTAAATATTAAAGGTGGTAACTTTATTTAAGTTACCACCTTTAATTTTATAAATTTAATATATTTCTATCTGTTAATTATAAAAGTGACTTGTCTGGAGTTACAAGTATTTTTACATGCTTCTTCTTTTCTGGTCCAGTTAAAGTACCAAAGCCTTCTTCTACTATATCATCAAGTGCTATCTTCTTTGTTATATAACCTTCAGCCTTTACTCTTCCATCACTCATTAGTGCAATAGTTGCTGGGAATTCATGTCTATATGCTAATGTCCCAACTATTTTCTTTTCACTAAATACTAATGAATTAGGATTAAAGCTTACTTCCTTTTCCCAAATACTTGTTATAACCATAGTTCCTTCAAATTTTAAACTATTAATTCCTGTATCAAATCCTATTTTTGCTCCTGTAGTTTCAAAGGCTACATCAACACCTAATCCACCTGTAACTTTCTTAACTTCCTCTGCTATATCTACTTCATTAGGATCAAGAACTAAATCAGCACCAGCTCTCTTTGCATATTCTTGTCTTATTGATTTTCTTTGAAGTACCACAATAAGCTTAGCACCTGCTGCCTTTAATAATTCTATTGTTGCAAGACCAATTGGGCCTGAACCTAATACTAATGCAGTATCTCCTACTTTAAAATTAGCAATTCTTATTGAATGAAGTGCTACTGCCATTGGCTCTATTAACGCTGCTTGTTCATAAGACATATCATCTGGAATTTTGTGAATAAACTCTTCTGGGAATACAGTATATTCTGCAAGCCCTCCACCACTTCCGCATAATCCATGGAAGCCTAATGATGTGCAAAGATTATACTTTCCTTCTTTACATGCTGGACATTTTCCACAAGCTACTATTGGTTCAATTACTACCCTATCGCCAATCTTAAATTTAGTTACATCTTCACCTATTTCAACTACTGCCCCTGAACATTCATGTCCTAATACTACTGGTGCTACATTTTTACTTAAAGGATGTGGTGTTCCTACTGGAATAAATATAGGTCCTCCTAAATATTCATGTAAATCTGAACCACAAATTCCACACCATTTAACCTTGATTTTCACTCCATCTTTTGTTACCTTTGGTTCTCCAATATCTTCTACTCTTACATCCTTTTTATCGTACCATAATGCTGCTTTCATTACGCATCCCCCTCATATATATGTATTTGTTAAATTATTCACATATATAATAAGCAATTGCTATGCCAATAAAATAATTTATTATATATCAACTATCTTAAATAAATCTGTTTCAATAAGACACACTTTCTATGTAGCAATATGATACACTAAAATACAAATTCTCAATTTGATACAATTTATTTTCTATCATTGTTAATATTATATTTTTTAATTTTTCTATATAATGTAGACCTGCTCATATTTAGAAATTTTGCTACCTTAACTATATTACCATCACATTTATCTAAAGCATTTTTAATTATCTTTTTCTCAGCTACATTCATAGGAATTATATTTAGCTTTCTACTTCTTTCTCTATTTTTTGTTTCAATTTTTTCTATTTCTAAATTATTATGTTCTTCTATTAAATCATTATCACTTAGATAATAATCTCTCTCTATTACATTTTTAAGTTCTCTAACATTTCCAGGCCAATCATACTTTTTAAGTTCATTTATATAATAATTGCTTATATGCCTAATATAAGAATTATTTTTTGAATTTAATTCCTTAATGAAATATCTTGCTAAAACACCTACATCATTATTTCGCTCTCTTAAAGGGACTGTTTTTATGTTTATTACATTTATTCTATAATAAAGATCATCTCTAAAGTTTTTCTTTTTTATTTCATCTTTAAGAACTCTATTTGTAGCCCCAACTACCCTTATATCTAATTGTCTCTCAAATTCACTTCCAATTCTACTTACTCTACCACTATCGAGTACTCTTAATAATTTTGTTTGTATATCTAATGGTAATTCTCCAAGTTCATCTAAAAATATAGTTCCTTTATCTGCAAGCTCAAATTTTCCTATTTTTCCGTCTTTTGATGCTCCAGTAAAAGCTCCACCTTCATATCCAAATAATTCACTTTCGACTAATTCTCTAGGTATTGCACCACAATTAATTGCAATAAAAGGTTCCGATACTCTATTACTGCAATTGTGTATAGATTGAGCGATTAATTCCTTTCCTGTTCCACTTTCTCCCTCAATTAAAATATTACACTCACTTTTAGCTGCTTTTTTTGCAAGACTTATCATTTCAATCATTGCTTTATCTTCAGTTATAATATCATCAAAATTATACAATGCTTTATTCTTAGTATTATTTTTGTTATTTATTCTATAATTTTTATTTTTAAATTTTATAAGTATACCAATAGACTGTGCTGCTGCTGTTACCATTCCTAGTGTATGAGAGTGTACACTATTACAACATCCTGACATATCAATGCACCCTATAATATTTCCTGTATCATCATGTATTGGAGCTGCTGAGCAAGTCCATGAATGTTGATCCAATCCAAAATGTTCTGCTCCTACAGTTTGAATTGGCTTATTCAGATAAATGGCTGTTCCTATTGCATTAGTTCCAACAGTTCTTTCACACCATAAAGCTCCTCTTTTAAAATTTAAATTATTTGCCTCTTCCAATATTTCTTTATCCCCAATTATATCTATTATGTATCCATCTCTATCTGTTAAAAAGATTGCAAAGCCTGACCCCTTTACAATACTATATATATTCTCCATTATAGGTTTAGCTACAGACACTAACTCTTTGTTTTTCTCAGTTATCGCCCTAATACTTAGCTTTTCTGTATCTAATCCCTTTCCACTCATAGGATTTACTTTATAACCTTTGCATCTCCTCCATGAATCTGCAATTTCTCTCTTTACTTTATGGCTTATATCTCCTGTTTTTATAAACTCATTCCACTCATTAGCCATGAACTTAATATAACTTTCCAAAATCCTCACCTCATATTAAACTAATTTTTTATTAATTGAGATTCTAGAATAGGCGTTCTCATAATAAATAACTATCTTATTTTTAATATATCACAATTTAGTGGAATAAATAAGTTTATATGTATTATAAGAGTAGTTTTACTAAATATTAAAAACTAATTTATCTACTAAAATTTTCAGTGAATTAAAAAAGAGATAAAACTTTGAATTTTATCTCTCAAACCAAACATAAACTTATGATAATTTACATAAAGATTCTAATTGCTCTCTCAAATTAGATTCATCACCCTCATCTACTAAAGCTGTTATAGTATCTCCTGCTCTTATTATAGTATTTCCATTAGGAATTATTTCTTCTCCTGCTGTCTTAATAGTAATAACTAATGCATTATCCACTAATTTAATCATTTTTAATCTTTTACCAACAATAGGTGAACCTAAATCCACAACATATTCAACAACAGATTTTCCTGCATCCTTTTCAAGATTATCTTTTTTTTGAGATGCTATTCTAAGTTTTAATAATGACTCATATACTGGCTCACTTCCAAGTAAATCTGCAACTAAATATGCAATACCACAAACTACAGCAAGTGGTCCAAGCTGAGTAAATGATCCGCTCATTTCACACACTAAAACAAGCCCTGTTATAGGTGCTCTAACTATTGATGCAAACATTCCTGCCATTGCAAGAAGAATAAAGTTAATTATAAATCCACTATCTCCTCCAAGTATACCAATTGACACCTGTCCAAATATTGCTCCGACTAAAGCTCCAAGTGTTAATAGCGGAAATAATATTCCTCCTGGAATACCAGATGCAAAACTAGTCATAGATAATATAAATTTACCTACTAATAATATAATTGCAAATTTTAATATTACTCCATTTACTAAAACATGGTTTATAAGGTCATTACCTCCACCTAAAACCTCTGGAAGATATATCCCAAATATTAATACAATTGCAAATGGAATCATCATTCTTACCTGTAAAGATACATTTATCTTTTTATAGATATCTATTGTTTTAAGTAGAGTACTATTATATAAGGCTCCGCATACTCCAACTATTATCCCAAGTATTATTAATAATATATAATATTGATATGGTAATACTAATAATTTATGTACATCTAGAATAGGTTGTCCGCCAAAGAATATCCATGTAACTAAATCAGAAGTCACACAAGCTGATATAGCTGATACAAACAGAATTGGTGAAAAGCTTCTATGAACCTCTTCAAGAACAAACATCACGCCTGCAAATGGTGCATTAAATGCAGCTGCAAGTCCCGCCCCTGATGCTGCTGATATTAGAAATCTCTTTTCAAGTTTTAACCTTTTAGTTATATTTCCATAAATATGTGCAGCACTAGCTCCTAATTGAATAGATGGTCCTTCTATTCCAAGTGATAATCCAGCACCAATTGCAAGAACACCACCCACAAACTTTCCTATAAGAATTTTAACTGGATTTTTTATATCAAAATACCCTTTTAATAAACCCTCAATCTGTGGAATACCACTACCACCTATCATAGTGTCATGTTTTAGAATAAGTCCAACTGCATATCCTATAATTAATAACACTATAAGCCCAAAAATAATATATGTTTTATGAGTTGCCATAAATTCATAAGCTTTTAAACCATAATTTCCGAAATACTTAAGTACAAGCCTATATAAAGATACTATAAGTCCTGTAATAGCTCCAACTAAAACACTTTCTAATACTGTTCTTAGCTTTAAAGTCTGTATCATCTCATATATATTAGATGCTTTATTATCCATTACTATCCTCCTATAATTTCTTATAGATTAATTATATCTCCTATATAAGGTTTTACTCAAAGACTATACTATTAACATAGACTTAATATTTGGTGAATAACTTAAAGAACTTATTTAACTATTTATAGATAAATATCTATTATTCATATTAATTCCTACTTTAATTTAATAAAAATATCTTTATCTATATAGATAAAGATATTTTTATGTGGATTTTATTTTAAAACCAATATACTATAGCTTGTCCTATAAATTCTCCAAGCCCTGTCTTTTTACTATCTAATATAGTACTAAAACTCTTATCTTTTATGTAAACTTCGCTAAGCTTTTCAAATTCTTCAATTGAAAATATAGAGAAAGTATTATTCATATACTTTT
The DNA here is from genome assembly GCF_019753795.1 of Clostridium sardiniense. Classification (NCBI taxonomy): domain Bacteria; kingdom Bacillati; phylum Bacillota; class Clostridia; order Eubacteriales; family Clostridiaceae; genus Clostridium; species Clostridium sardiniense. Next base: position 249,910 of record NZ_JAIKTU010000005.1, read on the forward strand.
GAAAATCCTCCATAACTACTTGTGTCTTCTTACTTTCTACTCCATAAGGCATTACCTCTACAAATAAATCATGAATTTTTTCACCTTCTGTTTTTATTGCTAATAAATTTGATTCCAAAACATCATCCCCTTTACTTTTCTTTATTTTACTATTCCTTAAATACTCCTCTTTAAACCCATCACTCCTGCATGCCTCCTCAATTCTTATTACCCGATTTTTATTAAAATCTTCTAGCATACTTTCTTTAAATTCTCCTAAAAGAGCACTATCAATAGAATCTATAAGTCCTTCTAAACGTTTTCTCTTATTATATAAAATATTCTTATGCTCTTTAAGTATAGCTTCTTCTTTAATCTTTTCTCCATCTAATACTTCTTTTATTTCATCAATAGTAAAATCAAGTTCTAAATATAAAAGAATCTTCCAAAGCCTCTCAACATCTCTATTACTGTACTCTAAATATTTTTCTCTCGTACTTTCACTTGCTACAAGGAGCCCAATGTCATTATAATGCTGAAGTGTCCTTTTACTAATTCCTGCAAGGCTTGCTACCTCATTTACTAATTTCACATCAATTACCTCCCTAGTTTAATATAGATTTATCTTATATAGTTCTTAAATATATATTTATCCTATATATGTTATAAATATATAAAAGGATTAAGCTTTAGATAACTTAATCCCCTTTAAACAAATTCAAGTTCTTAAAATGTACTTCTTATATCTTATGATGTTCTGAACATGTCTTTATTAGTTTATATTTTCTATCTTAAGCTCACTCTCTAAATATTCAATTAATTCTTCTTTAGTTGTATACTCACTATGTCCTTCAATACATATTTTAAAATCAATATTTTTTAAATCCTTAATTAATTTATATAATTTCTCCATACGGAAATGTGGCTCTCCGTTATACATATCTTCACAACAAGCATCTCCTAAAAATAAAACCTTTTCTTCAGGAATATAATAAATTGTAGAATCCTTAGAGTGGGATCCTCCTATTCTCATAATCTCGCAGCTAACTCCACCTAAATCTAAAGTTAACTCGTCATCAAAAACTATATCTGCTGTTCTTACATCTATGTAACCTCTATCTTCATACTCTTTTTTTATCATATTATCACAAAATTCAATTTCATAACCATTTCTAACTCTATCCTCCATGGATTTATCATCCCACTTCCATAAAGTCATTCTTTTAAGCTGATTATTTGTTACTCTACTTGCAATTGCAGTTGTTTTAATAGAAGAAAGTCCAAACGTATGATCCCAATGCCAATGGGTAATACCTACATAATTTGGATACGGTAAATTATTCTTTTGAGTTTCCTCCATAAATGCTCTTACATGCTTATCTGAATTTCCAGCATCAATCATAAGAGAATATTTATCCCCTCTTACATAACCTAATACTGGTCTATCTTTTTCTTCATTATGTGGTAAGTAATATATTCTATTACTAAGTGATACTAACAAGTTTCTTCCCCCTAAATTTTTTAAAATTTCTTACTTATCTTAATTTTATACTAATTTTCTCATATAAGATAATCTACGCTAAGTCAGTAATCTTTTATACTGCGCCAATATTACACTTTACCCCTACTTTTTCTACAATCTGCTTTAATTCTTCAATAAATTCATCATCTGGAGTTTTTATATCTTTTCCCATTTTATATTCTCGACCTATACAGCTATATTTGTTTACTCCAAGTCTATGATAAGGCAATATATGCATCTCTTTTACCATTTTAAGTTCTTTTGCAAATTCAGCTATTTTCTTTATACTTTTTAAATCTCCATTAAATCCTGGAATCACAGGAACTCTAATTATCATATTAACTCCAAGGTCTGATATTCTCTTTGCATTTTCTAATATAATTTCATTTCTTTGACCTACATATTCCAAATGTTTATCTGAATCCATACTCTTAATATCTAAAAGAACTAAATCTACCCAAGGTATTACTTTATTTATAACCTCTTTAGATGTAAACCCTGTAGTTTCAATTGTTGTATTCCATCCCTTAGATTTACTCATCTTTAATACTTCAAGCGCAAATTCTGGTTGCATTAATGGCTCTCCACCTGATAATGTAATTCCTCCATTTGAATGTCTAAATTGAGTTTCATCCTTTTTAACTTCATTAATAACTTCATCTACTGTCATATTTTCACCTGACATTACAAGTGCACCTCTATAACAATCCTCTATGCATTCTCCACAGTTTATGCACTTTTCCCTATCTATTCTATATTTAGAACCGAAATCTATAGCATTCTCCTTGCATAATTTTTCACACTTCCCACAACTTGTACAATTAACTTCGTTGAACATTAATTCACTATATTCATGTTGAGATTCTGGATTACTACACCAACGGCAAGATAATGGACACCCTTTTAAAAACACTATTGTTCTGACTCCTGGTCCGTCATTTACAGAAAATCTTTGTATATTAAAAACTCTTCCATGTTCATTATAATTAATATCATTATTTATCATGACTTTACTTATCTCCCCTTAAATATATAAGTATTTTATAAAGGCCCTGCATTAAGAAAATATTAAATTCAAAATATCTCTTTTAACGCAGAGCTTTAGTGTAACTTTTAATCTATAAGCATTGTTCTGTTCTCTTTATAATATCGTCTTGAACTCCTTTATCTAAACAAATGAATTGTGCACTATATCCAGCAACACGTACTATTAAATCTCTATATTTTTCTGGACTCTTTTGTGCATCAATCAATATTTTTTTATCTATTACATTAAATTGTACATGCATTCCTTTTTTATCAAAATAACTTCTAATTAAAGCTCCTAAATTTTTAAGTCCATTATCCCCTTCAAGTGAGCGTGGATTAAACTTCTGATTAAATAATGTTCCACTAGGTGCACTAAAATGATCTAACTTAGCTACTGAATTTGCCGCAGCTGTTGGTCCATTTACATCTGCTCCTCTAGTAGGTGATACCCCATCTGCTATTGGCTCTTTTGCCCCTCTTCCATCAGGAGTTGCTCCAACTAAGCTTCCTAAATGGACATTATTTGAAACTGGATATAAGCCTGGTATAAATTTACCTCCACGTTGATTAGTATGTTTTTCAACTTCTGTACAATAAATAAGTGATCCATCACGAGTAAGTTCATCAACTTCATCTATATCATTACCAAATTTAGGTGCTCTATGAAGAAGTATCTCTTTAATATCTTCGTAACGCATTCTTTTATCTTTATCTTCTTCAAACTCACCAAAGTTTGTATCTATAGCATTTTTAAGTTCTTCTAATGTTATCTTCTTTTCTTTAAATACAAGATTATCTATGGCCATAAATGAATCTCCAACATTTGCAACTCCAACTCCTAAAGGTCCTGAGAAACGATAATGTCCTCCACCTTCTTGAATTGATTTACCTACACTTATACAATCATCTAGCATACATGATAAAAATGGTAATGGTGCTCTTTCCGAATGTGCAATATCAACACAATTATCTGCTGAAACCATGTTATTAACAAAATATTTCATTTGACCTTCATATGCATCAATTAAATCATCTAAGCTTTTAAATGAAGTAAATTCACCTGTTTTTGGTCCTACTTGCTTTCCACCATTTATTCCATTATTTATACTAAGTTCTAAAACCTTAGCTAAATTAAAGAATGCAGCATCATACCACCCATCTGTCTTTCCTGGTTTTTGAGGCTCAACACACCCTACAATACCATAATCTCTTGCATCTTCTAATGTTAATCCTTGATTTATTAACATTGGAATTATAACCTCATCATTATAAAATGCTGGAAGCCCTGTGCCTAAACGAGTCAATTCACATGTTCTTATTAAAAACTCCTCTGGAGTTTTGCTCCATATTCTAACTGAGAGAGAAGGTTGAGGTAACATTAAACTACCTGTTGCTTCAAGGCACATGTATGACAAATCATTTGTTGCATCCTTTCCTTCTGGAGTTTGACCACCTACAATTAAATTTTGGAACATTGAGTACCCACTAAAAGCTTTAGTTGTAGTCTCATCACGAACCTTTGTAAGATCATTAAATTTAACCCATAAGCAATCTAAAATCTCTATATCAAATTCCTTACTTGCAATCTTAGTGTCCATATCACTCTTATAATATGGATACATATATTGATCAAAACGAGCTGGAGATATTGCATGTCCATTTGATTCTAAGCTTATGATTAATTGTACAAACCAGAATGATTGACATGCTTCATAAAATGTCTCAGCTGGATTTTCTGGAACTTTATCACATATCCTAGCAATCTCAAATAACTCTTCTTTTCTCTTAATATCATCTGTCTTTTTAGCAAGTTCTATAGCTAGCTTTGAATATCTCTTTGCATAACTTATTGCAGCTTTGCATGAGATTATAACAGCATCCCAGAACTTTCTTTTTCTTATATAATCAGCAGAAGATTTATCTGCCTTATCTATTTCTTCTTTAACATCTTCAATAATACCTTTAAAGCCTTTTTCTAATACCTTTTTATAATCTACAGATACATGTCCAAGCCCATTAAAATAATAGTTAGCTACAGTAAATACATTGGCTCCCATAGCTTCCTTTGTCTCTTCTGTCATATAAGACGTAGCAAGATCGCTTACAGTCTTTCCTTCCCAGTATTTAAATACTTCTCTTAACTCATCCTTAGTCTTTTCTGAAATTTTAAAAGCATCAGACGTTCTACTTTCAAATTTTTCAAATTCATCAACTAACCACTTATTAGAGAATTCAGGGAAAACTTGAGCTGATCTTGGCTTTTTAGTTAAGCTTCCAACTATTAATTCATTCTCTCTAATAACTATAGGAATTTCATTTAAAATAGCTTCTAGTGCTTTTGCTTTACGAATAATAATAGGCTCATTTTCAGTTTCCTTAAATGAATTAGTTAATATTATAGCTCTGTCAGCTTCTATTTCTGGAAAAGCTGACATTACTTCTTCTTTTAACTTTGATACTCTCTCAGTAGGTGTCTTGAATCCTTTTGCTAAAATATCCATATTTCATCCCCCTAAGTTTTATAGTAAAAACTAGCATCATAGAATACGTTTACTTTTGCTAGATTAATTTTTCTTACACCTTTATGTTATCTTAAATTCTAATATTTCTTTAATACTTAATTGTCTACTTTAGTATACTTTTTTTCTAAATTTATATATTTTTTATAATTTTAAAATCTAATGATATTTTTTTATTTAAATATGTTAATTTTGTGCTATTTACCTTATAAAAATTTTTCACTCTAATATAAATGTTAATTTTTAGTTTATTAAGTGTAAACTTCCTCCTAAATTATCCATTTTTTAATATGTTTAGTGATAAACTTATATATAACTTACAAAATTTAAAGGGGGAATACTTATACTAGATTACATATCATTTCTTTTATTTTCTCTGTTTTACATATTTATAATGTATAGGATGATTCATTCATATAGGCTTTTCAAAAATGAAGATTTCAGAATTTTAAGCGTTTTTAAAAAGAATATTTCTTTAAAAAGTTCTTCAATAACTACCAGATTTGTTCTTACTACAAATATCTTTATTTTAGGCTTAATATCCACATTATTTACTGATAATAGTACATTTAAAATAATATTATTCTTCTCACTATTATCTACATCTGTTACGGCTAATAATATTTTGATAATAAGTAGCTCATATATATCAAACTTATTCTCTGTAGTTCCTATATCAAACTTAGACTATATCATAATAGAAGAGCCCTCATATACATCATTTAAATTAATTTTTCATTCAAGGGATAATACCAAATATAAACCTATTGTATTATCCAATAAAAATATGAATCATATAAAAACTACTTTAAGAGAATATGGCTGTGAAGTTCATGTATCTACTACATACAAATAATTTTATCAATTTTTAATATTGTTTTAGGATGCTAAATTAATATTCTCTAAAAAAATAAATTGTTTCATTTTTTATAAAAAGAACCCTTTTTTAAAAAAGGGTTCTTTTTATGTATTCTTAAATTTTTCTCTATATTCTAATGGTGTCATTCCTTCTATTTTTTTAAAAACCTTACAAAAATAATTTGGTTCATTGTATCCTATGTTAAATGTTAACTCACTTATAGAAATATTTGTGTTAGATAACATATGCTTCGCCTCTTCAATCCTTCTATTAGTAACATACCTATTAAAATTAGTACCCATATGCTTTTTAAAGGTCTTACTTAAATAAGGTGTACTAACTTTAATATGATTTGCTACATCTTGAAGCATTATATTACTTCTAAAGTTTTTCTCTATATAATTTAAAATATATTTTAATTCATAGTCGCTACTTCCATCTTCTTCATTTATTAAAATATCAAATAAATCATCTAATATGGTTATTAAATTATTCTCTATATCATTTATACTTGTACAACTTCTTAAAGTATTCTTATATTCTATAGCTTTATTTATTTTATTATTTCTAAAGGTAACAGCATCATTTATATCGCAAAGTATCTGCTCATAATAATCTTTAGCTACGCACATACTAAGCTCTTTTAAATTAATTATCAATTCGCCTAAGTTATCCTTAGACTTCTTATAATCACCTTCTCTTAAACCTTCAAGAAAATTATTCTTATTTTTATTAATACAATAACCTTTATCAGTATTTATAAATTCATCTAATACCTCAACTATTTTTTCAGCCCGTATAGGCTTCAAAATATAATCATCTACCTTTATCTTAAGAGCCTTTTTAACAAATTCAAAATCATCATAAATACTCATAAGTACTATCTTTTTATCAGGATATTTCTTTTTTATAATCTTAGCCACATCAAACCCATTTATTCCTGGTATTGATACGCTTATAAATATAACATCCGGATTTAATTTTTCAGTTAGACTTAAAGCTTCTTCTCCAGAATTTGCTACCCCAACAACACGAGCATTATTAAACTTTTTATTTATGATTATCTTTAATGCTTCTATTTCTAAACTCTCATCATCTGCAAGTATTACATTAATCATAAGACTCCCCCTATTTATTACTTATTCAAAGGAAATTTTATTCTTATTATTGTTCCTATATTATCTCTACTGGCTATTTGAACTCTATATTTTTCACCATAACAATTTACAAGCATATCATTTATACCATATATATTTGCTCCTATAGTTTTCTCATTATAGATTCCATTCAATATATGAAATAATTCATTTTCTGAAATACCAATACCGTCATCTTCAATTGTTATTATGGCATCATTTTCTAAAACTTCTCCATTTATATATATAGTTCCCCCTTCAATTTTAGGGGCTAATCCCTTTGTTATTGAGTACTCTATAAATGATAGTAAAACCATTGGAAGTATTTTTATATCTTTTATATTTTCGTCTATATTAATCTTATATTTTATTCTATTTCCAAATCTTATTGATTGCACTTTTAGATATGTAATAATATTTTCTATATCCTCTTCTAATGTTACTTCACAACCTATATTTTTTGAAGAGTATCTAATCAAATCTGCTAAGTAATGGCTCATCTCTTTAACTCTTGGTGCATTTTCAATTACTGCAAGATTGGATATAGAGTTTAATATGTTAAGTTCAAAGTTTAAATTAATTGGAGTTTGTAATAACTTAAGATTAGAAATTAATAATTCCTTTTTAAGATTCTTATTTACCTGAAGCTCTCTATTTAACTTTATATTGTTAAAATTCGCCTCTTCTTTTATTAATTCTAATTCTGATTTCTCCACTAATTGATTTATAAATATACTTACTAATGAATGTATAGATTCTATCTTTTTATAATCTATAAATTTAGTTTCATCATAGTATTTCTTTAATTTAGAATTCTTTTTTATAAGTTTCATGCAATCTTTAGATTCTTTTATTATGTTAATTTCCTCATTATTTGTTCTTACTTGCCCAAAAAAAATAGCTCCAATATAGTGATTATTAATTATTATTGGTGTAGCTACATCAACTAATCCAGCTGGGCATTTAAAAACATATGGTTTCTGCCTTATTGCAGCTTCAAGCCCTGCATGTGCATTTGCTTCGTAGCATAATTTCATTCCCTCTTTTGTGCTTCGCATTTCTTTGCAAAAATCACAAAAGTTTGAGTATTCGTTCATAGGTTCTCCTCTAAAATCTACTATGTTAAAAGCCAGTCCAGTTATTTCTGCTAACCTATTTTGAATACTTTGTAGTAAATCTATATCTATTAAATTTTTTAGTTTTTTAATGCTATACATTTAAAATCAACTGCTTTCTTGAAAGTATAATTTTAGCATTTTTTCAATAAATAATTTAATATAATTATCTCATACTACCCTAACCTGTCAAGCTTTACACTAATTTTATTCCCTATATAAAATAGCACTATTTACTTGTTTAATTTCTTTTTGTTATATAGATTAAAGCTTATTAACCCTATATAAAATCCAACAAAATTTAATATAACATTATTAATATAAAATATATCTAATCTAGATATATAATTAATACAATTTATTACTAAAATATATATAAAGAAAATTATGATTAACCAGACATTAGTAATATTTTTTAAATTTAACTTCATTGCAATTCCAATAGGAATATAAGCTATTAAATTTCCCCCAATAACAGTAATTATACTTACCAAGTGACCTATATCTGAGCTATTTCCATCACCTAAGCTCATAACTTGTCTTACATACAAGTGATCCTCTTTAAATATAACCATCATTAAGAGTAAAAAATATGATATAAAAAATATATTTAATTCAAATTTAGTAACTTTTTTATTTATGATAATACAAATAAATAAATACATTATAATTCCAATAAAAATCTTTAAAGCTAATAAAGACACATCTGAAGTACATATTCTTAATCTAGTAAATATATTATCTAGGCAAAGATAAAATATTAAAAATGTAACACTAATAGAAAATATAAATATTATTGTATTTTTCAAAATTTTATTCATCCTTATGTCACCTCCTAACCACAAGTATTAGAATATCACATAATTAATATTTTTTTAACATTTGTAATACTTTTTTCACATTTAAAATAAATTATAAAGACATTGTCTTTCCATATAATAAAGGATTACCTTCCATAAATCATTTTTAATATACATATAACGAAAATTTTTTAAACTAGTAATTATTCTATATAAACTATATTTATAATTTAGGAGGATATACTTTTGTATAAAGGTGAAGAAGTAACTAAAACCTTAGCAGGACATAACTTTGGAACAATTGATATAATATTTATTTTAGCTATTATCTTTATTATCTGCTTTATAGGATACAAAATTTATAAGCTGAAAAAAATTAATATGAAATGATAATTTTTTATTTTACTTTACTAATACATTAAATAAAAAATGCTAGATTATAAATCTAATCTAGCATTTTTCTTATATTATTTTATATATTTTTATTGTCTACTGTTATTCCTTGTGGAAATTCAAATATATTTTGTGGGTCATATTTGGCTTTTACTTCTCTTAATTTTTCTGCATGATTTCCATAATACTCTTCTTCATAATTTGGAAGTTCTGCTATAGGGAAGTTAACAAATGATCCTGTAGTCATATCTTTCATATATTTAAATTGTTCTTTAACCCACTCTCTATTTATTGGTGCATATTTATCCTCTTCCCACACTGATTGTAGTCCCATTATAAATTTAGCATCTCTATAATAAAAAGCTGTAGTATCTTTATCTATATCACCTACTGCTCCTCCAAGCCCATAAAATGAAAGAGCTGAATATACTGAGCCTTCTGGTCTCTCTTCTACTAATTTAATAAGTTCTCTTATTTCATCTCTAGTATAATCCTTACAAACAAATCGTCCTGTTGATTTGTATTTTTCGTAATCTGGATGACTATCTTGTATCTCTCTATTTGCATCCAATACAGTTATATAATCTAAGTCAAAATTTACTCTACTAGTAACATTTCTAAGAGGCTCTAAAACCTTATTAGCCTCTTCTTTATTCCCATAAAATAACCCTGTGATACGTACGCCTCTTCCTTTTTCCTTTGAATTATATATTCCAGTCTTTAAGTTCATACGTCTATCTAATATTTTGTATGTATTTTGTAGAGCTTCAATTAAATCAATATTCTCTTCAATATCTATATGAGGATACTCAATGCTTATTAATGTGGCCATCTCTCTCTTGCTTGGTAGGTTAAATGTCATAGAGGTAACTACTCCAAAGTTTCCTCCTCCTCCACCTCTACATGCCCAGAATAAATCCTTATTTTCTACCTCATTTGCAATTATAGTATCACCTTTATAATCTATAATTTCAACTTCTACTAAAGAATCACAAGCTAATCCAAACAATCTACTTGAATATCCCCAACCTGCCCCTAAAACAAACCCTATAACTCCAACTGTTGGACATCCTCCTCCTGGAAATGGATATCCTAAGTTTCCTGTAGCTTCATATAATTCTCTATTACGAACTCCAGCATTTATTGTAACTTTATTATTTTCTTCATCAATATGAATGTTATTCATCTTACTAACATCAATTACTAATACATCATTTCCTGTTGAATAACCTTCATAGTTATGACATCCAGATCTTACTCTTATTTCTACTTCATTTTCCTTAGCCCAATTTATTGCATTGATAATATCTTCTTTTTTTGTGCAATATACAAATACTAGTGGGTATTTTTGAATCGCTCTATTCCAAGATAATCTACTCTCTTCATATTCAAAATCATCTCTTGTAATTACTATCCCAGTTAGTTTATTATAATCGAATTTTTTCATCTGTCTCACACCCTCTATAAGCAATTTTTTATTTATTATAATGGTATCATATCTTTCTTACATTTAAGCTTAGTTTTTAAAGTTTTATATAAATTTTAAAAAATTATTTTATGCATAATAAGAATTTTAATGTTATAATACCTCTAAGCATTTATTTTTGTATAATCTTTAATTTTATTCAATATTAATTGCAAATTAGATAAAATAAGATGATTATTATACTTTAAAATAATTTTAAAAGAAAGGAATTTTAATATGTGGAATGAATTTAAAAAGTTTGCTATGAAAGGTAATGTAGTAGATTTAGCAATTGGTGTTGTTATTGGTGGTGCTTTTGGTAAAATAGTTACTTCACTTGTTAATGATGTTATAATGCCAATCATAGGTAACTTAGTAGGTAAAGTAGATTTTTCTAATCTATACATAAATTTAAGCGGACAGCACTTTAATTCACTTAAAGAAGCTCAAGCTGCAGGGGTAGCCACTATTAATTATGGTTTATTTTTAAATAATGTTATAAACTTTTTAATTATAGCTTTCTCTATTTTTATAGTTATAAGACAGATTAATAAATTTAAATGTTTAGCTATAAAAAAGAAAGAGGAAGTAGCTACTACCAAAGATTGTCCATATTGCTTTACTGAAATTGATCTAAAAGCAACTAGATGCCCTAATTGTACTTCTATATTAGAAAACTATAATAACAAACTAGAAAATGTTGATTCTACACTAGAAGATACTAATTCTAAGTTAGAGGGTATTGTACATAAAGAATAATAAATAATGCTGTAACATTTTAATGTTACAGCATTATTTATATTACCAGAACTTATACGTGTAATGTAGAGTTCTATAATTTGTGATTTTATATTTTAATTTAAATATAAGTACTGATCAATGCTATCAATTTTTAAAGATCAAATTTTACTTCCATGATATAACTGCATCTTTTCTAGGTACAGTTCTCTTATATGTTACATTTGGATATCCAATTACCATACAAGTAACTATTTGCTTACCTTCTTGTAATCCTAGGAATTCTCTAATCTTATTATCATCATTTGAAGCTCTTACAAAAAATCCACTAAAGAATGTTCCAAGTCCTAATGCGTCTGTCATAAGTTCCATATTTGAAGAAGCGAGTGCAGCATTTACTGGTGAATCTGAAACAACAACTATAAGAGCTGGTGCTTTGAAGAATAAGTTATCTTCGCCATCAGGGTTTTCTTTATGACTATTATACATTTGTAGCCACATTTGTGCATATCTCTTATATTGTTTATTTTGTTCATCTTTGCTATTTAGAATATATTCACCTAGGTTTTTAAGACTCTCTAGCACTAATCCTCTTAATTCCTCTATCTTGTCTTTTACTACTATATATGAAACATTTTGGCTGTTACTTCCTGTTTGAGTGAATCTTCCTGCTTCTATAATTTTAAGTAATTTTTCATCTTCTACCTTTTTATCTTTAAAGTTTCTTATAGTTCTTCTAAATTTAATAAAATTAAGAAGATTTTCTGGTTCTATATTAAACGTTTCTTTATCATATTCTTTTACGTCATCCATATTATATTCATCTGTAGATACTGCATTCTTTGGACAAATTGCTATACAGTGTCCACATTTAATACATGTAACATTATTTATTTCAGCTTTTTTATCTACTATTTGAATGTCATTAACAAAACAATCCTTTGCACATAATCCACAACCTATACACTTTTCCTTATCAACTTTCATCATAACTCTGATACACTCCTCTTGTCTTTTATAATCTTAATTCCAATTTTTAATTCTAAGTTTATAAATGATTTACTATTAAAATAATATTTATATAAGCTAGCTTTACAATGATTACTTTTTTATATAAGCTATTATAGTAACTCAATTAATGTAAAACAAGTACTGAAAGTTTATTAAGTAGGTAACAAAAAAGTTAGTAATGGAGGTTTACTTATGTCTGATTGTAATATAAAAAATTATTCTGAAAGAGAGTTTGCAATAAAATATGCTTTAAATATATTAAATGGAAAATGGAAATTACAGATTATGTGGGAAATTTCTAAACTTGGCACTGTAAGATTTAATGAATTACAAAGAAATTTAGATGGTATTTCTAGTATTATGCTATCTCGTTCTTTAACTGAACTTGGTGAGCATAATTTAGTTTCAAGAAAACAATACAATGAGATTCCTCCTAGAGTTGAATACACATTAACTGATCTTGGTAAATCTTTATGCCCTGTACTTCATGCTCTTGAAGATTGGGGATATAAAGTATTTAAAGAATCAAATAATATTAGTGATAAATAAGGTTCATTGAAAGCAAAACCTTAATTCATTCTTTCTCCAATAATGAATTAACATTGGTACTAAATAGATTAAACTCCTCTCTTTTATAAATTTTGAGAGGAGTTTTTTATTTTACATAATATTATTACTATATCCAATCTTTTTATCACTCATATAAGTTATATTTTTATTTAATATAATTTCATTATTATATTTTTATTTATCATCATTTCATTCTTATATTTTTAATCTTGCACTTATTTTTTACGAACGCTTCTGTTCCATCTTCGCAAGCTGTATCGTAATACTTAACTTTTTCATTTACTTTTTTAAGTTCTTTCATAAGTTGAGATATCTTATTTTCTACTGCTTTTTTGTGATCTGTAACTATAGTTCTTCTAACTTCTAAAGTTGAGTCCCCTTCTTTTTTAAGATCCATATAAGTCTTTATATCCTTAATTGGCATACCAGTATTTTTAAGACAACAAACTATAGAAATCCACTCTAAATCATCATCTGAAAAAACTCTGTTTCCAGCTTTATCTCTACTTACGGTTGGTAGGAGCCCTTCCTTCTCATAGTATCTTATTGTATATGTTGATAAATTTGTTTTATTTGCCACTTCTTTAATTGTATATTCCAAAAGCTACCCCTCCCTTAATTATGACTATATCATAATATATTAGAGGAATTTATAAGTCAATCAGTAATTTTAATTAAAATATAAATAAAATTTATATAATTAATTTTCAAAATATTTATCAAAAAATTTATTACATAATTTTTCTAAATGTAAAATATACTTATATTAATTCTTTATTTAAGTAATGAAAAACTTATCGGAATCTACTTATTATAATTTTATAATTCTATTTTTAAATAGGGAGGTTGTGTTTTGTCTGTGATGCAGTGTTATATTTTCATGCTATTTATTCTTGGAACCATGTATTTTATAATGAAATATATGGGTAAGGATATCCTTGGCAAGATGTCTTGTATATTCTTATCAATCTTTGGCTTGTTATTTGCATTTTATAATTTATTTGAGCTTCATTTTGAGTTTTTAGACCTTATACACAAAGCTAGTAACATAATAAAATAATATATAAATTATTAAAAAGGTTGTCATATTGACAACCTTTTTAATATGTTAAATCCTTAAATATACTAAAATCCTTTTCTATTTAAAGATTGTAATCAATGAAATTAGTAATTTAATAGATATAAATGTACATCCAAAAACAAATATAAAATTGCTACATTTATTAATTAAATTTGCCTTAGAGTATAAATTTAATGATTTAAGTATTCCATTTATAAAAGCAAATAAACCACATATAAATACTATCATAATTAAAAACTTTAAATTTATTATATTCATAGACGTAGCAATATCTAATTTATTCATAAAATCACCCCTCTATAAAATATATGATGATACTTCTTTAATTAATCCTTTTTCATTTAAATAATTATGTAAATTATTCTTTTACTAATGAAGACATATTTTTTAACCTATTTTTTACATTATTTCTTTCTATAGTAAGTTGAAATAACTATTTAAAGGAGTATAATATCATTAATTAAACTATTTAACTTAGGAGAAATACATATGGCATTTATGAACTTCTTCAAAACTGAAGATGAAAAAGAAGATAAGAAGCAAGATAACAAACCTACTAATATTGGTGGATTTGACAATTGGGAGGAAGCACTAAAATCTATGGTTAATGACCAAATTTCTAAACATGAAGAATCTATGAAAAGTGCTTTTACTAAAATATCAAAAGATAATAATTTATATTCTCTAACTGATATAGAATTTGATAAATTAATAAGAGATAAGGCTACCTATTTTGAAAAAAATAAAAAGAGTTTAGAAGATAAATATGATGAGAAAGATTATGATAAATTAATCTACAAATTCACAAAGGATATAATAAAAGAGTACAAATAAATTGTACTCTTTATTCTTTATACTCTCTAAAAAATATATTACTTGCCTGTAATACTCCATCCTTAAACATATAACTTATTACAACTTCTCCAAACCGTAATGTTGGTGATGCACCTGCAGCTATTATAGCAATTAATTTATTGTTTACCACATCATAATTTATAACATTCCCAAAAACAACATCATCAAACCATAACTCTGATTCCGATTCCTTTATTGATTTCTTAAATAGCTTTCCATTTATATCAACTTTAATATCAATATTATTATCTTCTTTAGTCATTTTTGTTTTAACATTTTTAGATATTACTTTAAGTGGATTTATAACTTTTATTTCATCTAAGCTATTCACTTTAACAACATGTACTTCTTGTGTATATACTCCTGTTCCATGTCCTGTAGTTATTATTATAATTAATTCATCTACCCCATCACTATTTATATCACTTAATATTAATATCGGCTTAAAGGATTCTCCAATATCAACATGCCAAGAAAATTCCTTCTTTTTATCCTTTACCTTAAGCATTATTTTTCTATACTCTCCATTCTTTTCTACATCTTTTTCTGAATCTAAAGAATATAGTTCAATATGGTTTTCTTGTATCTTAGCTAATAATTTATTATCTTTTTTATAATTACTACTTAGATCTTGTATATTATAACTATATGAATGATAATAACTTAATCCTGATAATACCGATGTTAAACTTATAATAACTATAAATACTCCTAACCTTATATTAAAAAACATAGTAATCACCTCAATATATTTAAATTCATTAATCTCATTTATTAACAATTATTAAACTTTAATATTTTACCTCTTATACAAATACAATTTTATGTAATTAATGGTATTATTAACATAACAATAGATGTATTTATTAGGAGGTATAAAATAATGAAAACTACTAATATAAAACAAAAACTTCCTGCTATAGTATTATTAATTATAACCTGCATACTAATTGCACTATCATTTGCAGGTATAAACTGGGCATTATTACCTGTATCTATATTGCCTATTATTCTATTCTTTTTTCCTCTTGGAAATTATAATGAAAATAATCATTACCACTTGTTAAAATAATTATTATATTATTTATCTTAGATTTAAGATTAAAATAACTATACTATAAAATTTCTATAGTATAGTTATTTTAGTTAATAAAAAATAGTAAGTATATTTTTTAAACATATAAATATACTTACTAGCTATTGATTTATTTTTCTTTATTCTTTAAATCATTATCTACTTTTTCTAAGTAATCTGTTTGCTCCACTATATTTTCTTCAAAGCTTTGTACAGCACCCTTTGTATAGTTTCCCATCATATAAGGATTTACTTTACCTTTTAATCTATCCTTTGACATATAATCACCTCATAGATTAGTTTTCCATTTAGCTTATTATATATTCATATAATCTCCATACAGACTTTTCTATATAAAATATGACTCTTATTTAAAATATATTTTTAATAATTACCTATTTGGAAATTAATTACTTAATATGTATAATTAACATATACTTTAAATATATTTCATTTATAATTTGTATTAAAAGTTTATTATAAAAAGGAGTAGATAATAATGAAAAAATTTATATTAATTCTATTTACATTAATTCTTTCGTCACTAATTATTAGTTGTAGCTTTGTAAATGATAAGAAGAACACTGATAATACTAATTTAAAAATTGAACCTAAAGAACCTAAAATATCTTCAAACGATACCTTAGGTGCAGATATGGCTACACTCGATTATGCATCTGATGATATTATTATTTTTCATGGATCTTTTGGACTTTTCGTGTTTGATACAAAAGCTTCAAAGATAATTAAAAGTATTGATCTAAAACCTATTAATTGTAGCTCTACTCAAGGTGATAATTTTTGTGAAGTATTAGTAAATAAGGATGGTACCATAGTACAACTTCATAATAGTTCAAGTGAAAAAATGTATGTATACACTATAGAAGATAATTCATTGATTGAAGCTCCTCATAAACCTATGGAGGATTCTTTTGAACTTATCTCTACACCTGAAAGCATTACAATAAATGATGATATTAGTTATAGTTATGAAAGTGTAAAATTTGATAATGGAGAATTAGGATATTTAATCGCCTCAGACTTTACAGTTGGATCATTGAAATATATTAGAGGAGATAAATCTTACTCTATATTTAAATAAATAATTTTTTATATTATAAAAATAACTAAAATAATCCTGTAAGCTATAAAATAAATATTTTATAGCTGTTTGTAAAATACTTATTATATGAAAGGAGTGTTTAATATGACTACTAAAGATATAACTTCATTTAAAAACTGGGTTGTTATTGGAGATATAACAAATAGCGAAAAATATGCTTATAAAATTCTAAAGAAATTTAAGGACAAAGATTATAATGTATCTGGAGTTTATCCTAAAGGTGGCGATAATGTTTATAAATCTTTACATGACGTTCCTTATAAAATTGATGCTATAGATTTATGTATTAACCCTAGAGATGGATTAAAATTTATTGAAGAAGCTAAAGAAATTGGTATAGAAAATGTATTAATTCAACCTGGTGCTGAGAGCGATCAAATATTACAATACTGCAAAGATAATGACATCAAAGCAATACAAGGATGTGCCTTAGTTAAGTTAGGTAAATAGCCTAATACTTTAATACTAATTTAGTATGAAATATAAGCACTAAATTATAATAAATTAATAAAATAAAGAGGCTTATTAAGTTGATTTTAAAAGTCAACTTAATACACCTTCTTTTTATTTATACAAATATTACTTTCTAGCTAATTTTTATAGCTTTCTAATCTTTGCACTTATTATTTTATATAGAATCTAACTCATCTCCATTTGATTCAATTACTTTTTTATACCAGTAGAAGCTCTTCTTTCTTGATCTTTCTAATGTTCCATTACCATCATTATCCTTATCTACATAGATAAATCCATAACGTTTTTTCATTTCCCCAGTACCTGCACTAATTAAATCAATACATCCCCAAGGAGTATATCCCATTAGATCAACACCATCTATTTCTACAGCCTTTTTCATTTCTACTATATGTCTTCTTAAATAATCAATTCTGTAATCATCATTTATTGAACCATCTTCTTCTACCTTATCAACAGCACCTAATCCATTTTCCACACAGAATAGTGGTATTTGATAACGGTCATATAGATTATTTAATGAAATTCTAAATCCTTCAGGATCTACTTGCCATCCCCAATCTGAAGCTTTTAGGTAAGGGTTTTTAACTCCACCTAACATGTTTCCTCCAGTTTGATCTTCTCCTTTAGCTGATTTTACAATTGTCATGTAATAACTAAATCCTATATAATCAACCTTACCTTCTTTTAAGATTTCTTCATCACCATTTTCCATCTTAATCTCTATATCATTTCTTTCAAAGAACTTCTTAGCTTTATTTGAGTAGTATCCTCTTACTTGTACATCTGCAAATAGGTATGTTGTATCCATAAATTCATTAGCAGCTTGGACATCCATTGGATTACAAGCTTCAGGATAAGTTTGAGGATAAAGTATCATACATCCTATTTTAAATTCTGGATCTATTTCATGTCCAAGTTTTACTGCTTTAGCACTTGCTAAGAATTGATGATGTGCTGCTTGATAGCATACTTGTAATTTATTCTCACCTTCTCTAAATCTTAGTCCTGCTGGGATAAATGGATGTAATGCTAATACATTAATTTCATTAAAAGTCATCCAATACTTTACTTTATCTTTATATCTATTAAATATAGTCTTGCAATAATTCATATAGAAATCTACAAGTCTACGATCTCTCCATGCTCCATATTTTTCAACTAATCCATATGGCATTTCGTAGTGTGAAATAGTAACTACTGGCTCTATTCCATACTTTAAGCATTCATAGAATAAATTATCATAGAATTTTAATCCTTCTTCATTTGGAGTTTCTTCATCTCCAACTGGGAATATTCTAGTCCAATTTATTGAAGTTCTAAAACACTTAAATCCCATCTCAGCTAATAACTTAATATCTTCTTTATAGTGGTGATAGAAATCTATCGCCTCATGAGATGGATAGTACTTTCCATCTATTACTCCTTCTGTATATTCTCTAGCTTTATCTACAGCTCCACCTGTAGCAACATCCGCTGTACTTACTCCTTTTCCATCTACATTCCATGCACCTTCACATTGGTTAGCAGCAACAGCTCCTCCCCATAGAAAGTTTTCTTTAAATCCAGTATTTTTCATCATACTCACCAATCCCTTCTCTTCTTGTTTGTATATAATCTTATAATTGTATTTTACTAAACTAGTACTGTTAATAACTCGTCTTTACAATCAACTCTCTTTTTATCTGTTTCTACGATATCTAAGCAAGAATCGCTATTAGTAATAACTATAGGTGTTACTACTGAGTATCCTTCCTTTTTTATTGCATTTATATCAAACTCTAGTAGAAGTTGACCTTTTTTAATTTTTTCTCCTTGATTAACTTTAGGAGTAAAATACTTACCATCTAATTTAACTGTATCCATACCAATATGGATTAATACTTCAGTTCCGTTGTCAGTTGTAATTCCTAGTGCATGACCTGTTGGGAATAGTGTTGTTAAAACTCCATCTGCTGGTGCAAAGATCTTGCCTTCAGTTGGATTTATTGCAATACCTTTTCCTAATGCACCTTTTGAAAATGCTTCATCCTCTACCTCTGATAATGCTTTAACTTCACCTTTTAATGGACTAATTAATACTTCTTGCTTCATAAGCTCTTTTTCTTTTATAGAATTTTTCATATCATTTCCATTATTATTTGATTCTGTTTCATCGTCTTTAAATCCGCCAATTAATGTTAATATGAATCCTACTACAAAGGCTACTGCTATAGCAATAAGTGCTCCATAGAATCCCTTATCAATCCCTGTTTGTGTATTGATAAAAGTAGGTATACCAAATATTCCAAGCCCCCCAATTGTATATGTCATAGTTCCCATAGCGCCTAATATACCACCACCTACAGCTGCTGCAACACAGCTTAATATAAATGGTTTTTTACGAGGTAATGTAACTCCGTATATAGCTGGCTCTGTAACTCCAAATATTCCTGAAATAAATGCTGGTATACATAATGATTTTAATTTCTTATTTTTTGTTTTAATTAATATTGCAAGGACTACACCTATTTGAGCAAATGATGCTGCGAACATCAGTGAAAGAACTGGATCATAACCTAAAGTTGTTAAATTATTAATAGCTACTGGTATTAATCCCCAATGCAATCCAAACATAACGAATACTTGCCAGAATGCTCCCATAAATATTCCTGTTACTATTGGACTAAGATTATACATACCTACAGTGATTGCTCCTAAAACTTGTCCAGCCCAAGTTGCTATAGGTCCAATTACTATAAATGTTAAAGGTACTACAACTAATAAAGTACAGAATGGAACAATGAAATTTTTAACTACATCTGGTATTATCTTCTTAAAACCTTTTTCAACCTTTGATGCTACATATGTTGCAAGAATTATTGGAATAACAGTTGATGAATAGTTCATAAGTATTACTGGAATTCCTAAGAAAGTTATATGAACTGATGATTCAATTATTGTTCCTTGGAATAATGTAAATAACGGCTCACCAGCAGTTAATCCTGATAATGCTGGATAAACAAGTGCTGCACCTATTGCCATTCCTACGAATTGATTTAACTTAAACTTCTTAGCTGCTGTAAGTCCTAATAAAATTGGGAAGAAATAAAATAATGAATCTCCTATAGCATTTAATATTTGATAAGTTCCTGACTCTGGTGTAAGTAAGCCTAATGATATAAATAAGGCATTGAAACCTTTAATCATACCTGTTGCACATAATACTCCTAAAGTTGGTGCAAATACACCTGAAATAATATCTATAAATTTATTAAAAGGACTCATTTTTTCCTTTGATTCTTCTTCATTAGCTGCTCCGCCAAAGCCGCCAATTTCAACTACAGTATCATAAACATCTGGAACATGATTTCCAATAACCACTTGGTATTGTCCACCACTCTTAATTACAGTTACGATTCCTTCCATCTTTTTAAGCACTTCTGTATTAGCTTTGCTTTCATCCTTTAACTTAAATCTTAATCTTGTTATACAATGAGTTAATCTGTTAACGTTTTCTCTGCCGCCAACATTTTTTATAATATCTTTAGCCAATTGCTCATACTTCTTCATAATATCTTCTCCCCTTTTTAATATTTTTTTGTATAAAAAAAGCGACACCATATTGTGAAATAATATATTTATAAGTATATCTATTCCACAATAAATGGTATCGCCTGCTTTACCAGTAACAATCCAAAATTTTATTCTATTATCTTTGAGTTACACGTTGTATATGAAGTGTCAAATATAATTGCTCCTCACCTGATAACTCTACTTCTAAATATTTTTCTATTTTTAACATACATTTATATGCATTTTCATACTTTACTTTAACTTGTTTTAATAAAAAGTCGTCTTCTGAATCTATTATTTCTTTGTTGTTTAACCTTTCAAAGAAGAACTTTAAATGAGTTACAAATCTTTCGTAATTAAGAGATCCCTCATCCAACTGAATATTATATGTATATCGTACAATATTTAATATATCTTGTATCTTCCTTGTTATTTTAGACACATCTTCTATTTTAGATGAAGTGTTAACCTGTGCATTGATTAAATGAAGTGCAATATTTCCTGCTTCATCTTCTGGTAATTCTTTTCCTGTTTCCTCTTTGATTAATTCTAAGGCTTTTAATCCTATCTTAAACTCTTTAGGATAAAACTTTTTTATCTCCCATAAAAGTCCATTAGATTTATTCAATCCTTCATCATACATCTTAAGTGCATAACTTATGTGGTCTGTGAGTGTAACATATATATAATCACTGAGTTCTGTATTTAAAATGTTTTTAGCATATTCAATTATGTCATAACATAGTGAAACTTCTTCAGGGGGTATATCTTCTAATAACAACTTGAATTTTTCTGATGCTTCTTTTTGCTTTAAAATAAATGTTTTTTCTATTAGATTATCTTCTATCTTATCGCCTATCTTTTTCTTAAAGGCGATTCCGCATCCCATAACTACAATTTCTTGTTTATTAGAAGCCTTTGCTAAGACTGCATTGTTATTAAAAATTTTCTTTATTACCATAGACCTCACCCCCATTACCACCTATTATATAACTTTATAGTATTTATAAAAAAAACCTCAATTAATCAAAATAGACTTGTACATCTATTCTCATTAATTAAGGTCTCGCCTGATCTAATCAGTAACAATCACACTATTTAAATGTAAGCGTTTTAATATACTATTAATATACCGTTTTTCATAATAACTGTCAATACTTGTTTTGAAACTTTTAGAAAAAAAGATAAGATATATTGAGCTATTATTTAATTATTTCTTACCTTTCTTTCTAGAGTTTATATTCCTATTATGACATACCTATAATCATACCTATAATATAAGGTACTAACCATACAAACCACACTGCTATACTAAATTTGTGGAATATTGCTTTCTTCTTTTCATCATTTTTATATAGAACCCAAGTTGCCCATACTGCATGAAATAACATTAATATTATTGCTAATGCTCCTGTTATACCATGAATAGCAAGTTGAGTTGATGAAATTGACATATTTCCTATTCCTGCAATACTCTCCATAGTCATTGTACCTGTAGTATCAAATAATAAACCTATCCAAAATACTACTACATGCCACTTTTTTAATGTATTAGCTTTTCTTTCTGACCATACGCCTATAGTATAAAATATTAAAGCTAATGTAATTGTAATAATTGCAAATATTAATTTTCCGCTCATTTTAACTTTCTCCTCTAATCCTATTAATTTTATTCCTTAATTTTATTTCTTAATTTTATTAAGTTACCTTTGACTTCTGCAATTTCTTCTTCCGTAAAATTTTTAAATATTTCGTCAAAACTCTTATTTATATGATTTCTGAAATTTTTTGCAAATTCTATTCCTTTATCTGAGAAGACTACATAAGTATTTCTCTTATCCTCTTCATTTTTAATTTTCTTAACATATCCTGCCGCCTCTAATCTTGTTACTATACCAGATACTGTCCCCTTAGCCAAAAACATCTCATCGCATAATTGTGATATAGTGACTTGTCCATTATGAGCAATTAATTTCATAACCATAATTTGTTGATTAGTAAGACCACTCCCTTTTAGATTTTCACTAACTATCCCCATAGTACTCGCATATATTTCTTTTATAAGCATTGCTATCTCAAAAGAATCGTATTTCATATTAATATTCCTCCAAAACTTAATTAATGTATTTTAATTTAGTATTTTCAAATTTTAATGAGCTTATTAAGAAAAATACTCCAGCCATAAATAATGCAAATCCCAATCCCATATAAAATGTTCCTATATAAACAGGATTAAATATTTTTAAACTTCTTATAGTTACCCCAAAGAAAATCATAAATCCCATTATTAAATAACTCTTTACATCAAAAAATGAAAATATACAATGTTTATCTAATTTACTATTTATAATTCTAGTAGTATGTTTTCTAAACATCTTGCTAAATATGAATTTGAAGAACACATAAAATATAATAGCTGCAAATATTAAGCTAATAATCCATGTACCATGATTAGTTTGTACATCTTCCCCTCCTAAAGTTAAGACTCTAAATCCAGCGAACATCCAAACAATTCCTGCAATTAGTAATAAAGTTCTTTTATTTACTCTAAATATATATTTTTTTAAATCCATAATATCATCTCCTAAAATTTCATAAATTTGTTTGTATACAAACAAATTAGTTCCTATGCAAACTATTTTATGCTCCTTGTAGAAATTTGTCAATAATATTAATGTAATTTTTTTATAAATTGATATAAATAAAAAAGGAACACATATATGCTCCTTTTCATTAATATTTATATAATTTTATAGGTAAAGTCTTGTTTCAAGTCTTCTATCATATTCTGACCATGTACCACTCTCTGTTTTATCTTTTACTTGAGTTATTTTGTTCATAGTAGCATCTATAGAGTCAGCAAAATTAACTATAAAAGCTTCTTCCATCTTAGCCTCTCTAGGAGATCCATATTCTAACTTTCCATGATGCTGAGCTATACAGCCCTTTATTCTACAAATAAAATCATCACTATACATTTCTGGATTCTTTCTAGTTGCTTCATCAATCATTTGTATTCCGATTACAATATGTCCTTCCATTTCCCCTCTAAGAGTATATTTAAAAGGGCCTTCATAGTAAAGTTCATAAATCTTCCCTATATCATGAAGCTTTGCTGAGAGCATTGCTATTTCACTTCTTCTACATTCATACCTATCACAAAGAACAGAAGTTAAATGCATAACATTTAAAGTATGTTCTGCAAGTCCTCCAATGTAATTATGGTGCATAGATACTCCACCTATTCCCTTTTTAAATTTCTCTACAAACTCTTCATTTTTGAAGAAATAATCATTTAATGCTTTTCCCTCTTTAGATGTTATATATGCTCTTGTATACTCTTCAATTTCATTCATTATATCTTCAATTGGTTGTTTTACAGTTGGAAGATAGTCTGATACATCATATTCAGATACAAATTGAAACTTTTTAACATCTAAATTAATATCACGAGTCCCTTCAACTGCTAATACTTTTCCTACTGTAATATCATCACCTTTTCTATGTATATTAGCCTTTATATCTCCACTTTTATCAGCTAGCATACATACTGTTTTAGATGCATCCTTATATATAATTTTCATTACCATTAAAGATAGCTTTATATTCTCCCCATTTTTTATATCACATAAAAATTTATCTTTTGCGCTCATATTGTCCTCCAGTTTATATTTATTTTCATTTAAATAGTATATGTAAATATCTATTATTTATATTTTAGACTAACTAATTATAACAAAATTTCATATTAATTAATTGAACAAAATAAAAAACATAGATAGATTCTTAAAAATAATTTAAAGATATTTATTCAAATAAAAAGCTACCCAATTCATATAGAGTAGCTTTTTAGTAGTTTAAATATTCATTTATTATTTTATTGTTATTTGTAATCTTAATTTTTCCTACCTAAGAATAATTGCTTTACCTTAAAAATTTTATTAAATTATGCTTAGCTAAATTTATTTCATATATGCTCCTGTAAATAATTCATTGAATCCTTCTATTATTGTTGGGTGAGTATAAATATTATCTCTTAAATATTTATAGCTAATATTGTTGTCCATAGCCATCTTTATAATATTTATTAATTCACTTGAATCTACGCATAAGAAGCTAGCTCCTAGTATTTTATCATTATCCTTATTGATTACTACCTTTAAGAATCCATCTGTTTCTCCAATTTGCTTAGCTCTTGGAATTGTATTTACTGGCATCTTAGCTATCATTACATCATAGCCTTCTTCTTTTGCTTTCTCTACAGTTAGACCTACTCTAGAGAAAGTTGGATCTATAAATGTCGAAGTAGCTATATTCCTTCTATCGCTAATTTTTCTCTTCTTCTCTCCAAATAAATTATCAAAAACTATTCTAAAATCATCTAGTGATATATAAGTAAATTGTAATCCTCCATTTATATCACCTAATGCCCATATATCATCAGCTGTAGTTTTAAGAGTATCTGAAACCTTAATAAATCCTCTTTCATTAGTTTCTACTCCAGCCTTTTCAAGATTTAACCCTTCTATATTTGATTTTCTTCCTGTTGATAAAAGTAAAGCATCTCCTTCAAATGTTCTTCCATCTTCAGTTTCTACAACTACTCTTTCACCCTTGTTATATACTTTCTTTGTATTAACTTCATTTATTAAGTCTATGCCCTTTTTCTCATATAACTTTAATATTTCTTCTACATCATCCTTATCTTCATTCATAAGAATTTGAGGAAGATTATTAAGCAGTGTTACTTTTGATCCAAATCCACTATAAATAGATGCAAACTCTTGACCTATAAATCCTGCACCTATTATTATAAGTTCTTTTGGTAATTCTCTTAAATTCATTAATGTTTCACTTGTAAATATATTCTTTGCAGAATTTACACCTTCAATGTTTGGTATGAAAGGAAGTGTACCTGTATTTATAAATATTTTATCTCCCTTTAATACTTTAACTTCTTTTGTATCTTCCATAACAACTTTTACAGTTCTATTATCTTCAAAAGATGCTACCCCTGTAAAAACTGTTATATTTTCATTAGAATTTGCTTTATTAAAATTAGCTTTTCTTAAAGCTGTAATTAATACTTCCTTTTTATCTATAGCCTCTCTATATGCTTTATTCTTATCTTCATAACTTTCAAAGCCTTGTCTCTTAATTTCATTAGATGAATTTTCTAAACTCTTTGTTGGTATACAAGCTAAATTAATGCAAGTTCCTCCGTACATCTTAGGGCTCTTTTCTATTAACGCTACCTTTAAACCTCTATTTGCCATATTAGCTGCTAGTGTTTTACCACCTTTACCAAATCCTATTACTATTCCATCAAATCTTTCTTCCATAATTCTCACTCCTATACTACTAATTCATTTATTATCTTTTGCTTTTTTAATTATATTTACACTTTATCAACTTATAATCTTTCTTTCAATTAGGCACTTTTTAGTAACCTGTCGTTACTTTTATTTGGATTTAATAAAATTCTTTTTTATCTATATACTATTCTTGTTATGATATAATACATTTTATAAATAATGTTATTTATTATATATAAATACAAATATAGGAGGTAATTAAATTATATATGAAACATCTTTTAGAAATTCTAATATTAATATTGAATGCTTTATCTATAATAGTTATAGTCTGGGGAGCAGCATTAACTTTTATAAGCTTTATTAAATCAGAAATAAATTTTAAAAATAGAGAAGATACTGTAATGAAAATTGGTACTATTAAAAATCATTTAGGCTCATACATATTATTAGGACTTGAAATTTTAATTTGTGCAGATATTATTGAATCTATTTTAAATCCAACAATTAATGATATGGTAATCTTAGCATCAATTGTTGTTATACGAACCTTTATATCTTACTTCTTAAATAAAGAAATAGAATCTAGTCATAAAAAAACAAATACATAAAATTCTTATAAGCTACACATATAAAAGAAACTGTCTCATAATAAAAAAAACTATAATAAATTGTATCTATATAAAAATTTTATACTATGCATAGTTTAAAGGGACTGTTTTAAGACAGTCCCTTTATACAGTAAGTTACATATATAATGTATAATCAACTTTATCCAGCTTTTTAATTTTTTCAAAAACTATAATCTCTATATCTTCTACTCTTAAGCATATACACTAATAATATTTTACTAAAATACTAATATATTATTGATAAAATTTATATTAGAAGCTATAATATATTGTTATTTTAATTTACAACATATAGGGGTGAATCAATTTATGGGAAAAGAATTAAATCTTACCGAAGGACCTATTATAAAAAAGCTTATAGCACTTTCATTGCCTATAATGGGAACTTCTTTTATTCAAATGGCTTACAACATGATAGATATGATATGGGTAGGTAGAGTTGGTAGCTCTGCTGTTGCAGCTGTTGGAACTGCTGGCTTCTTTACTTGGCTTGCTATGGCATTTGTTATTGTCTCAAAAATGGGTGCTGAAGTAAAGGTAGCCCAAAGTGTAGGTAGACAAGATTATGATGGTGCTAAAAATTATATTAAAGCCTCAGTCCAAATAAACGTTGTTTTAGGTATTATATATTCATTAGTTATGGTACTTTTTAGAGGACCACTAATTGGATTCTTTAACCTTGGAGATACAACTGTTATACATATGGCTGAAACTTATTTAGTTGCAATTGTTTTTGGACTACCTTTTTATTTTATTAATCCTGTATTTACTTCAATCTTTAATGCTATTGGTAATAGTAAAATGCCATTTTTTATAAATACTTGTGGACTTATTGTTAATATTATTTTAGACCCTATTCTTATACTTGGTATTGGTGACTTTAAAGGTCTTGGGGTTTTAGGAGCTGCTATTGCAACAGTTATTGCTCAAGTAGTGGTTTCTGCACTTTTTATAGTGAATATACTTAAAAGTAATCACGACTTTTTAAAGGTTAATATTTTAAAAGGTGTTAATTTTAGTCACATAAGAACAATATGTAGAATCGGTCTACCAACAGCTTTCCAAAGTGGCTTATTTACAGTATTTGCAATGATCTTAGGTAGAATCGTAGCTGTTTGGGGTCCTGTGCCTATTGCTGTTCAAAAGGTAGGTTCTCAAATTGAATCTATATCTTGGATGACTACAGAAGGTTTGGCTATCTCGCTTGGTGCTTTTGTTGGACAAAACTTTGGAGCCAAAAAGTATCATAGAATAATGGATGGATATAAAGCAATACTCGGAATTGCACTAGGTGTTGGTATATTTGCTTCTATCTTGCTTATATTCTTTGGGAATTATATTTTCTCAATCTTTATACCAGAACAAGATGCTATAATACAAGGTACATCTTATCTTAAAATACTTGGATATTCTCAAATATTTATGTGTATAGAGATAACTACATCAGGAATATTTAATGGTGTTTCAAAAACGTATATACCATCATTGATTAGCATAATTATAACTGGCGCTAGAGTTCCTTTAGCTTATATTTTATCTAGACCTGAAATTCTAGGAATAGATGGTGTATGGTGGGCAGTAAGTATAACTAGTATATTAAAAGGTATTATAATAATTATTGTACTGATAAGATTTTACAAAACTAAAAAGTTATTTAAAGATAATTAGAAAAATCTTAGTTTTAAACTAAGATTTTTATATATGCAAAAGGACTTTTCCACTCAGTGAAAAAGTCCTTTCTAACATCCTAAAAAATTAGTGTAAAGGTTTTGGTCTGTATCTACAAAGCTATTTTCTTTAGAATTTATTTTTAAACAAAGTCTAAAGAGGTATTTTTTAATTATATATCTAAAAATAAGCACATATTAATTTTATATTATTATGAGTTTATTTTTATATCTTTATCTAACTATAACTGATACTCCATCAGGTATTAATGCTACCTTAGCATCTCTTCCTTTAAGCTCATACGCCTTCTCTAACGCTTCTTCAAAAGTATATGCATGTTTAATGTGCATACTTTCTATCATCTTAGGATCACACATATCAGTTACTATATAAACTGTGTACTTATCAAGAATTCTAGCTAGTATTTGGAATTCCCATTGATCTGGTACAGTTTCATTTCTAGGAACTGTAGCTATTCTATCTAAAAGTTCTCTAGGTGATGCAGCATTTGCTAAATTATCATAGAATGATTGTCCACCATGACCATCATCACAGGCTGCTACCATAATTATAACTCCACCTGGATTACATGTAGCTTCAGCAGCAGTCATTCCTTTTACCGCTTGATATATATTTTGATCTAAAGGATGACCTCCATTAGTTACTATGGCAATATCGCAATCAACTTTTTTAACTTCTGAAAGATCAAGTACAAACTTACATCCTTCTTTATGTGCTTCTTCACTATCTCCTGCAAAAGCATTTATAACTTTCTTTTCACTATCTATTACAACATTTAATATAAATGCTAAATTTGCTTTATTAGCTGCATATAGCATATCTTTATGAATTGGGTTGTGACATAGTTTTCCTGTTCTTGCATGAGGACTTGATATAAATTCTCCACAATGATTTGCCATTATAGTTGTTGCAGAGGCTACCCCTGGTAATACACTTTTTCTTCCACCTGAGAATCCTGCAAAGAAATGAGATTCTATAAATCCTTCTGCAATAAGAAGTTCTGCTTCCATTGCATACTTATTTAAAACTAAATCTCCACCTGATGGAAGTTTTCCCACATTTACTAACATATTTTCGTCTGTTGATACATGAATAATTATATTTTCATTTTCTACTATCTCTTCTCCAAGCTTATTTATAAGCTCTTCTCTTGTAGTAGGTCTATGGAATCCTGTAGCTATTAATATTTTTATATCTATATCTGGATTTACTTCTCTTATCCTTCTTAAGAGAATAGGCATTGTAACTTTACTAGGAACAGGTCTTGTATGGTCACTAGTTATTATAACCATGTCCTTCTTTCCTTTTACTAAATCTTCTAGTCTTTCGCTTCCAATAGGATTATCTAAAGCCTTCTCAACTATTTCTTGCTGAGTTAATTCTGTCTTGTATTCATCTGCCTTAGATTCTAGTACTCCAACAAGATTGTTATCATCCACTTCTATACTCATCATTCCTGTATGATATGGTATCTTAAAGTTTGCCATATTAACAACTCCTTATTATTATGTATTTTTATATTAAATAAATTTTATGATTATCTTATTAAAGTTTATTTATCATGCTTGCAGTATAAGCTGCACCAAAACCATTATCTATATTAACAACCGTAACTCCACTAGCACAGCTATTTAGCATTGTAAGTAATGGAGCTAGTCCATTAAAATGTGCTCCATATCCAACGCTAGTTGGTACAGCTATTATTGGCTTATCTACAAGACCTCCCACTACGCTAGCTAAAGCTCCTTCCATTCCAGCAATTACTATTAAGACCTTTGCACCACGTAAAATATCTAATCTATCAAACAACCTATGTATGCCTGCAACTCCAACATCATATACTCTCTCTACCCTATTACCAAATATCTCACAAGTAATAGCTGCTTCTTCAGCCACTGGTATATCTGATGTCCCTGCAGTTACTATTGCGATATAAGAATCGCTAACCTTTTTAGTAGATTTTTCTATTGTTATTGTTCTTCCTAGCTTATTAAATTTAGCATCATCGCATATTGAAAGAACAGCATTATACATCTCTTCAGTTGCCCTAGTTGCTAGTATATTTTCATTTCTTAAAAGCATATTCTCAATTATCCCAACAACTTGCTCTGTTGATTTACCCTCACAGTAAATAACTTCTGGATATCCATTTCTTAGTTCCCTATGATTGTCTATCTTTGCATATCCCAAATCTGTAAAAGGTAGTGTTGTAAGCTCTTCTAAAGCATCATTAATAGAAACCTTGTCTTCTTTTATAGCTTTAAGTAAATTTTCTAAAGATTGTTTGTCCATATTTTTACCTCTATTTCTTCTAATTTAAACTACCAACCTTATATCCTTCTATATCTAATGTTATATATTTATATCCAATGGCCTTTAATTCTAGTGCTATAGATTCTAATATCTCTTTATCTAAAATATTTTCAATATCCTTTGGCTGAACTTCAATTCTTGCAAGTTCTCCATGGTTTCTTACTCTAATCCCTTTAATTCCTAAGGATGAAATAAACACCTCTGCTTTTTCCGTTCTATCTAATTTTTCTTCTGTGATTTCTTCACCAATTTGTAGTCTAGTTAATAAGCAAGCATATGCTGGCTTACTCCAAGTTGGAAGATTTAATTCTTTAGAATGGCTTCTTATATCATCTTTTCCAAAGCCTAATTCTAATAGTGGGCTTTTTATTTTCAACTCTTTTAATGCTACCATTCCTGGTCTATAATCACTTTCATCATCTTTATTAGTTCCATCTATTATATTAACTATTCCAAGACTATTTGCTTTTTCTATAATTTTAGAAAATACCTTCTTTTTGCACTTATAACATCTATCCTTTGGATTAAATTTAATTTCTTCTGCAATAGGCATGTCTATAATTATATGTTCAATTCCTAAAGAAGCTGTTAGCTCTTTTGCCTCCTCAATTTCCCACTTTGGAATATATGGAGATGCAATTGTTATTGCAACAGCATTTTCTTTTAATACATCTTTGCATACCTTAACAAGAAATGTACTATCAACGCCCCCTGAAAATGCTATGGCTACCTTTCTTAAATCTTTTATGTACTCTTTTAAATTATTTATTTTATTATTATCAACTGATTTAATATTTGAAGATTTATTTTTTGAATATGATTTTATTACCTCTCTACGAACTTCTCCTAGTGCAATACATTTAGCTTTAGCTATTTTTTTGCATACTTCATATTCTGGTTTTATATTTGATACCTTTCCATCATAAAAAGCAACCTTAACTGGTACATCTCCAAATTCACATTTAATAATTTCTTCTTTTCTCTTTAACTTATCTCTTAATACCTCATATTGTCTAAGTCCTATTGTTGATGAATTAAGAAAAATTATTTTCTTTAGCTCCTCTAGATTTTTATTATTACAAATAACTGATAGTTTATATGCAGGCCTTCCTTTTTTCATAAATATTGGTGTATAAAATACATCTAAAGCACCCTTTTGAAATAATCTTTCCATAAGTAGGTCAAATTCTTCTCCTATCATGTCATCAATATTACATTCTATTACATATTCTTTTGAAGAAGTTTCTTTGCTTTCACCTATCATAGCTCTTAAAACATTAGGCATATTTACTCCTTCTTTACAACCTAAGCCATACCCTATATGTTTTATTTCAAAATCTTTTTCATATGTAAACTTAGATGAAAGAGCTTTTAATATTGCTGCTCCTGTTGGTGTAGTTGCTTCAAAAGGAGCATTTTTAGCAATTATAGGAACACCTCTTAATATCTCTGCTGTAGCTGGAGCTGGAATTGGTAATATACCATGGGCACATTTTAAAACTCCATATCCGAGTTCTATTGGAGATGATATTATTGAATCTACATTTAAATAGTCAATACAGATTGCTGCACCTACTATATCAATTATAGAATCTACTGCTCCTACTTCGTGAAAATGAACTTCATCTATATTTTTATTATGTACTTTACCTTCTGCTATAGCTACTTGATCGAATATTCTTAAAGCCATCATCTTTATGTTGTCATTTAGATTAGATTTTAAAATAATATCCTTTATATCACTATAACTTCTACCATGATGATGATTATGATGATTTTCTAAAACGTTATGTAAAATATTATCATCTATTATTACACTAATCCCTGTTATTCCTTGTTTTACTGATTTTTTTATACTAATTCTAAATTCATCGTTTATACTTAATTTACTTAGCTCATTTATTAGATATTCACTAGGAACTCCTAAGTCAACTAAGGCGCCTAAATTCATATCTCCACTTATGCCTGAAAAACAATCATAATATAATACTCTCATATTGGTATGACCTCCTATTATTATATTTTGATTATATATGTAATCATTATCATTGTAAATGTTAGTAA
This sequence comes from Clostridium sardiniense, assembly GCF_019753795.1. Classification (NCBI taxonomy): domain Bacteria; kingdom Bacillati; phylum Bacillota; class Clostridia; order Eubacteriales; family Clostridiaceae; genus Clostridium; species Clostridium sardiniense. The sequence goes on from NZ_JAIKTU010000005.1 coordinate 283,222, forward strand.
TTTCTTCTAATTAGCTTTTATAGACCACTAATCACTACTACATTGATATAATAAGACTTTTTATATATTTTCTATTATCTTTAAAATTCATATTTAAGTAAAAAGCCTGCTTAAGCTTTATAGCTTAAACAGACTTAAAATATTAAAGATTTCTTTTTCTTTTACGTAATACTGCAAAGATTCCTGAAGCTGCTACTAATACGCATCCAACACCTGCAAGTATAATTCCTAATATATTTTCTTGGTATCCTGTTTTAGGAATTTCTGTATAATCTCCATTTCTCTCCTTATTATTAAGATCAAGGTTTTCTGAAGCTTTATCTCCTACCTTACCTTTTATATTTTTTCCCTTGGACATTCTTGATTTATCTTTTGACATTTCTTTATCATCATTTATTGGATCTGCTTTTATTCCATAATCACCATTATTATCCGCTGGAACTGGTACTGGAGTTGGATTTTCTTTCATATTTGCAGGAACTGGCTTATCAACTGCAAATCTTACACTCTTTTCTGATGTATTTCCTGCAGGATCTGTAGCTAAAACAGTTAAAATATATTTTCCATTATCCTTTATAGGCTTTCCATCATAGTCTTCTCCATTTAACGTAGCTTTTACTTTGCTATTTGGCTCATTAACTTTAATTGTTGGTTTTACTTCTGAAGCATATTTACCGTTATTTTCTATTCCATCTACAGTAACAACTGGTGCTGTCTTATCTATAGCAAAGTTTATTAAGTAGTCACCTATATTTCCCGCTAAATCTTTTGCTTTAACATTTAACTTATGATTTCCTTCTTCTAAAACTGCTGAAAAATCATAAGGCTTTCCATCTAAAGTCGCACTAACAAGACTTGATCCATCCTCAAGATTTAATGTAGGTACTACTGCTGAATTATAAGCTTTATTATTTTCTACGCCTTGAACTTCTATCTTTGGTGCAGTTTTATCTATAGAAAATTTAACAATTTGCCTAGCTTCTAAAACTTTTACATTTTTAAGCCCTGCACTTATTTCTAAAATATACTCTCCTTCATTAGTTATTGGAGTTCCTATTTTGTATGGTTTTCCATTCAATGTAGTATTCACATAATAAGTATTTTCATCAAAATTAATACTTGGGTTAACATCCTTGTTATAAATTTGTCCATTTGATATATTTCCTAATGAAACTCCAAGCATAGGGTTAATATTAATCTTATACTTATTAATAGTTGTATTACCAAATGAATCTTCTGCTTTTAGTGTAACAACTTCATTATTATTAACACTTAATTCCTTATTGAATGTTCTTCTTGTTACATCTGATCCATACTCTCCATCAACTGATACATTTAACAGTACTTCTCCGTTAATTGAGAATTTATATCCTATAGTATTGTCTGAAACATTTCCCTTTAGCACTAATTTATTTGAAGGTATTGTTATTACTCCATCTTTTGAAACTGCTAAATTATCAAGAGTTATTACTGGTGCTATTGTGTCACAATATATTTTTTCTGATGAATCCATTACCACATTTCCATCAGTATCTTCTGCATATACTGATATATAATTTATTCCCTCGTCTAATGTAACTGGCACTTCAAAGTTTCCATCTACCCCAATTTTCACATCTATTCCTTTGATCTTTAACTTTCCAATTCCCTCATTGGCATTCCCTTTAATAACAAGATTTTTATTATTAGTCTGAGAACCTGACTCTAGATTATAAAAAGTCACTTTAGGATCTACCTTCTTCTTAGTTGATACTCTAACTTCTTCCTTGCCTATATTAAATGCATTATCTAATGCTGCAACTTCAATTACATTGTTTGTATTATCTTTTAGCTTAACATCTGCAGTATAGTTTTTTCCATCTGTTGATTTTGCATTAACTTTGTCTCCATTAACAAATACCATGCTAGCATTTACTCCTGAATTATTTTCATCTACTGTATATGTTAATTTATAATCATTATTATCAGAAACAATTTTTGAAGTTATATGAATTTTAGGAGCTGTAACGTCAACTTTTACAGGTATTAATGTTTGTTGTGTTTTAGCATTTTTAAAATCTATTTTTGAGTTAAGCCTCATATAATATTGACCTTCTGGTGCAACTTCTTCTTTGCCAGTATCCTTGTTATAAACTTTACCATTCCAAGAAATACTTCCATTAATGCTAGCTGATTTTCCACCCTTTTCTCCTAAAACTTTTTTATGAAAATTTATATCCTTATTAACATTTTTAGCTATAACATTATTATCTTTATCTAATATATCCACTGAAATTTCTTTAGCATTTCTTAATAAGTATAAAGCTGGTGTTATTTCATCTGATAAATTATCTTTATTAGGAGAGATTGCTATCTTGTTTTCATTTACCTTAACCTTACCATCTTTATCTCTTCCTTCAAAGCCAGCATAATTGTAATTGCCACTTTGAGGTACTACTGCAAAAGATGAAATATCATAGTTCTTACTTTCATTATCCCATATCATAGGACTTATTATTTTTTCAGCTGACCAATCTCCATAGAAGCCCATGTATGGAACTACCAAAGAAATTCCATCTTTATTTTCATTCTTAAATCTTATATATCCTTCAGCGTAATTATTCTTCTCTGCTCCTTTATCTATATCCAAAGTTGCTTTAACTTTCACTGTACCATTAGCTGGAACTGTTACCTTTTTATTATCAAAGCTTAATTTTGCATTTTTAAAAGGAATATCATAGCTCATTACTTGAGTTTCAGCCTTTTCTGGTTCATATGACGTTAATACTCCTCCTGGAGTTTCTAGACTATATGTCTCTTCCTTATCTCCATAATTTTTAAGAGTTATATTAAAGCTCGTACTATTCCCAACTTCTTTAAGAGATATTGTTGCTTGTCCATCATCACCTACTGCTATTACATTATTTTTTAAAGCATTTTCAGCTTGAACCATACCTGAACCTTGTCTTCTTGGTGAGTATGGTAAATTATTATTTTCATGTGTCTTATCATTTAATATTTCTGCTGTATTTATTAAAGTATTTTTTGTATAAATTACTAGGTCTCTTCCTGAAAGTTTTATTCCTCTTTCTTTTAGACCTTGTAATACTAATGCAGTTACTCCACTTGTGTTCGGAGCTGCCATAGATGTACCACTTTTGCTACCATATCTATTATTATTTAAAGTTGAGTATATATTTCCACCTGGCGCTGTAATTTCAGGTGCAAATTGTAAATCTGGTGTTGGCCCCCAAGAGGTAAATGATGACATTTCTCCAGCAGCTACATTAGGAATTCTTGAATTTTTACCTTCAAACTTAATCTTTGCACCATTAGATTTTAATTTTAAACCATCACTTTTTGAAACAAATAATGCCGATATCTTTAAACTATCGGCTTCCTCCATATTTAAATACCCTTCTTCTTTGTTATAGACAATTACAGCTGATGCCCCAGCATTTTGTGCATTATTTTGTTTATCTACAAAGCTTATTTCACCTCTTTGTACAAGAGCAACTTTTCCTTTAACATCTTTTCCTTTAAAATCACTTTCTTTACCTAATCCACAATCTACTATCTCTAACTCTTTATCACTTTTAAATACATCGCTTGGGTCTACACGCCCCTGAGTAAAACCTATATACGAAGGCTCTCCATTCTGTTTCAATGTTAATGCATTTAAAGTAGTAATTGTATTTTCATAACTTGCTACTTCAATTGCATCATCTGCAAGTCCTGGTGATCCTACTGTAGCAGTATCTTTTTGATTTTTATGTACAAATGGATCTGTTGATGTTGCTGAGTTTCCTGCTGAAACTACACATACTACCCCTGCATCTGTTGCTTCTTTAATGGCCTTTTGCTCTGGATCATTAGCATCTACATAACCTGCTACAGATCCTAAACTCATATTTATTACATCTGCTCCAAGCTCTACTGATTTTTCAACTGCAGCTACAATATCGTCTGAATATGCTCCTTTTATATTTGGATTATTTGAGAAAACTTTCATTGCTAAAAGTTGTGATTCTGGAGCGACTCCTTGAACTGCCTCTCCTTTTTCAGCATCTGAAGCATTTCCATCTGCTCCAACTATACCTGCTACATGCATTCCATGCATGCTTCCAGACTGATCAATAATTTTATCATTTTTATCTGCAAAATTATATCCATATGGAATCTTTTCAGTATAGTATTTACCAGGTCCATTTGGCTTTTTATTAGTTATTTTTAATTTTGCTTCATTTGATGGTGATTTCATATCCTTATGAGTATAATCAATTCCAGTATCAATTATAGATACTACTAGACCTTCACCTTTATATTTATAGTCTTTCCAAAGATTTATATTTTGAGTTAATTTCTTAGCTGTTGCCATTGTAGGATAATAAACTTTAGCTTCTGTAACTTTTTTTACTCCAGACAAGTCTTGAATTTTATCAATATCTTTTCTTTTTGCATCAATTGAGAATCCATTGATTACATTCCCATAAGAATTTCTAACTTTACTGTCTGTAATTTGTTCTACCTTTGCCTTTACATTTGATTGTGACTTTACAACCCAATTAACATCTGCCTTTGTTGCCTTTTTAGCATCCCCAATTTTTTCAGCAGCAGATTTTTCATTTAATTGTACAATAAGTCTTACTACTTCATCAGGATTATTTGAGTCTGTTAAGTCTTCATTCTTCTTTATCCCAGTTGAATTTTTGTGGGCAAACTTATCTCCAGTCTTAATCTTGCTGGCTGTTTCATTTAATAGTTCTTGTTCAATAGATGATACATTTTTATGTTCATCAGCCTTTACCATGCTAGGATTTGCTGTAACTAGAATTGAAGTCAAAACGGCTCCACTTACTAAGCTAGAAGTAACCCTGTTAAATTTAGATTTCATTAAAAGCCCCCCTTATTAATTGAAATCTATTAAGCAATATGAAATTTTATAATTATAAATACATATAAATATTAGGCATGCCTTTAAGCTAAATATTTTATATAAAAATTGATTTTATATTTAAAATTATTTATCTTTCATATTAGCTCAACAAAATTCATTAAATTATTTATATATATACTTTTTTAAGTAATATATTCCCCAATTATAAATAAACTAGATAAATTTCCCGAACATTTTATTGTAAAATTTGTATTTTATTAATTATTATAAATACTTTATTATTATTGTAAAATTAAGTCAATACATCCTTGAATTATTTATTATTTTTGTATTTTTTATAATATAATTTTAATTACTTGGAAAATAAAGCAATAAAATCAAATGTTTAATTTATAATTTATCAAATTAGATTATAAATTAAATTTGCTATAGGGATTGATTTCTTGACTAAAAAGCGTTACATCTTAGATATAAAAGTAATAAAAGGAGTAATTTTCATGTTATTCTTTGGCAAAAGTAAAAAATCTAGTATTGAGGATGTTATAAAATTAGAAGAATTAAAATTATACAAATACGACAAATTTGATAATGCAAAATCTTCTACAGATAAGGATAAAAATGTCCTATCATTTATACTTAAGTCAAAGGATATTAATATTTAAATTGTTAGCTTATAAATAAATTTTTTAGAATATTAAAAGGACTTTTTCATTATGTGAAAAAGTCCTTTTATCTATATGTTATATTAATTTTCAACTAGATATTTTAATGTTATTTACCTACAAAAGTCATCATTCCATTATCCCCATTATAAGGAGGTGCACCTTCAACTGTTACATAGCAAATTATAAGCTTATATTCTGCTCCTTTAGGAATATCTTTACTGAAAGTTAATACAAAAGTTCTTTGTGAATCTTCCTTTGCTTCTACTCTTACTTTATTCTCTGTAAGTGAATTTCTAGCATCTACTTTATCATTTTTACCAAGAGATGCTATTCCTTTTGCTTTATCATTCATAGTGTCTTGAACCCAATAATTAGTTGCTTTAGATCCAAGTTCAACATCTACATCCCTATCATAGCTTATTTCTATTTGGTTAGGTGATATTTGATTAACCTTCATTAATTTTGGAATATTAGTATCCTTAGTTTTTTGAGATTTATCAGTCTCATTTTTCCCAGGATTTTGAACCTTATCTCCCTTAATGTCTCCAGGCTTTTTAGCTTTATTATCTTCAGGCTTTTGAACCTTATTATCTGGAACTTTTGTAGCATTACTTTTCTTACTATCTTCTGACTTTTCACTTTTATTATCTGGAGCTTCTAAAGCGCTACTCTTTTTGCTATCTTCAACCTTTTGCTCTTTATTATCTTCAGCCTTTTGAGTCTTATTATCTAAAACTTTTGTAGCATTACTTTTCTTACTATCTTCTGATTTTTCACTCTTATTATCTGGAGCTTCTAAAGCACTACTCTTTTTATTATCTTCAATTTTTTGCGCTTTATTATCTTCAGTCTTTTGAGCCTTATTATCTGGAACTTTTGTAGCATTACTTTTCTTACTATCTTCTGACTTTTCACTCTTATTATCTGGAACTTCTAAAGCACTACTTTCTTTACTATCTTTAATTTTTTCATCTTTATTATCCTTATCATCTTGGATAGATATTTTAAAATTAATATTATTCTCCTTAATAGTTTGAGCATTCACAGTACTGCTTAATGATAATTGAACTGCTAAAGCTGCAGCTACAACTAAACAACCTTTTGAAAAATTTTTCATATGTACCTCCTAAGATATCGTATTATTATTTTTACAAAACTTATATTTCCCCAAAATTAAAAAATATATATATTTTTTAATATAATAAACTTAAAAGATTTACTTATGTGCTAAATTAATCAATTTTTTAATAAAAAAAAAGCTAAACATAAAACAATTTAGCTCTTTTTATAAAATATACAAAATATTATTTTTAAGTCTATTTAATATCTAAAACTATAAAAATACTTTCCTCTTACTTCCCATCAAAAATATCTGTAAGATTTAATTTTCTAACCCTATCCTTTATTTTATCTTTATCTGTAGTATATAATTCTATTTCTTTCATTCTGTCAAAGTATTCAGCTCCTGAGAATGTAGGCCTCTCATATAAATTTCCTTCAGCTATTTTATCATTTGCATATGCAATAATATCACCAGTAGTTAATTCTCGTGGTAATTGTAATAATTTCTTTTGTTTTAAATATTGTGCTGCATTGAATCCTGCTAAAGCTCCTGTTGTCATTGCTTCTGTATGTCCAACAAAGAACCCTGACTTTTCCCCACCACAAAATAGATTTTCTAACACTTCTACTTTCATTGTATTATCTCTCTTTGCAGCTGCAAGGTATCTTATTGAATTACCGTTACTACCTGCTAGTGGATCAATGTATACTGCATTTTCTAATCCTTTAATTTTTCTTAATTTATCTATAGGATAGTGGGAGGTCATTAACTTTATGTGTCCAGTATCTAATAATATAACATTCTCCCCAAATACTAATGTTGCATATTGCTGACATACCTTATTATCTAACTTCTCTAAATGTATATCTTCTTTAGGTATAGGGATAACAGCAACACCTTCCTTTTTCAAGGTATAAAGTAAATCTTTTGATAATGAATCCCTAGATATTTCACAGGAACCACTCATAGCTCCATTAAGTCCATTCTTTCTTAATCCTACTAAATCCTCTACTCCCGCTTTTTCGCTTATACTTACCCTTGTGCCAAAACTTGGACATCTTAATACACACATTGTGCATCCATTTCCGTACTTAACACAATTAGGCATAGATCCTGTAGACCCTGTAGTTTCTATAAATACGTCTCCAGTTACAACTCTTTTATCAGCTAATACTATTGATATTATTTTATATTTTTTTCTTTCTACATCTACAACTCTACTATTAAAACATATTTTTACACCTTTATCTAAAAGGTATCTTCTTATAATAGGTTCTGCCTTACTTACATCACATAATGATGCATGCTTATGTCCTGGAAATTCTATATTTTTGTGAAGTGCTATAGAATCCATAATTTTAATAAACTCTCCAGCACCAAGATTTATAAGTTCCTCTGCTGCTGTAAACCTCCCATTATTTCTCATTATTCCTCCAACATTTCCTACACCTAGTAACAAATCTGTTCTCTCATAAAGTTCTACTTCTACTCCACATTTTATTGCTTGAAGTGCTGCTTGGCACCCAGCCCATCCCCCACCTATAATTACTACTTTCATATCTGCTCCTTTAACTCTAATTTTTATATTTTTATAGTATTCAATTATTCTTATTAATTTCATATATTGTTAAAAAACACTAAAATGAGGTGAAAAACTTGGACTATAATATTTTAATAGGTGGTAGTGCTGGTCAAGGAATGGATACAGTAAGTGATTTCCTTGAAAAAGCTCTAAAGAAAAAAGGCTTTTATGTATTTTCAAATAAAGACTATATGTCAAGAGTTAGAGGAGGTCATAATTATACTCAAATAAGATTTGGAACAGAACCTATATATTCTCACAAAAATGAGTTAGATTTAATTTTAGCTTTAGATGAAAATACTGCCCTTCTTCATATAAAGGATTTAATCGAAACTGGCATAATTATTATGGATGAATCAATTAAATTTAATGAGAAAAGAGAATTGAAATTACCATTAATAAAAACTGCCACTAGCCTTGGTATTCTACGTGGATTTACTTCCGTAGCTGCTGGAGCAATTCTTAAATATTTTTCACTGCATGGTGATGTTGATGAACTTTTTAGTCAGAAATTAAAAGAACCAATAAGAAGTAAAAATATTGAGGCAATCCATCTAGGGTATACCTTATTAGATTCAAAATATTCTCTAAAAGGAAATGATTTATCAAATCATATTTTAATAAATGGTAATAATGCAATTTCTCTTGGTGCTATTGCTGGAGGTTTAGACTTTTATTCAGCTTATCCTATGACTCCTGCCACAAGTATAATGACTTATTTATCTAAGAAGCAAAAAGATGTTGGCATAGTAGTTGATCAAGCTGAAGATGAAATAAGTGCAATAAATTTTGCTATTGGTGCATCATATGCTGGTGCTCGTGCAATGACTGGTAGCTCCGGTGGAGGCTTTTCTCTAATGGTAGAATCTCTAGGGTTTGCAGGTATAGCTGAAATTCCTTTAGTTATTATAGATTCTCAAAGACCTGGGCCTGCTACAGGACTTCCTACTAGAACAGAGCAAAGTGATTTAAGTTTTATTTTAACTGCATCACATGGGGAATTTCCTAGGATTGTATTAAGTGTAAGAAATGCTGCAGATGCCTTTACTCAAACTATTAAAGCCTTAAATATTGCAGATAAATATCAAACTGTAGTTTTATTACTAACTGATCAATACATAGCAGATTCTAATGTGACAATTCCTATGTATGATTTAGATAAAGTTAAAATAGAGAGATATATTTCAACTGAAAAAGATCTTCTTCCTAATGAAGAGTATAAAAGATATGAAGTTACTAAAAGTGGTATATCTAAGAGATTAATACCTGGAAAGCTAAAAAATCATGTTGTTATAGTTGATAGTGATGAGCATAATGAATGGGGACATATTACAGAAAAAGCCGAAGTTAGAAATGCTCAAATGGAAAAGAGATTTAGAAAAATCAATTCAATTGAAGATGATTTAGAAGAACCTGAATATTTTGGTGATGAAGATATTGATATTCTTCTTGTAGGATGGGGTTCAACTTATGGTGCATTAAAAGATGCAGTAAAATTATTAAATGCTAAAGGTATCAAAACAGGTTGTCTAAGCTTTGGCGACCTTTATCCTCTTCCAAAGAAAAGACTACTAACCTATGCAAAGAAAGCTAAAAAAATAATTAATATTGAACAGAATTTTACAGGTCAATTAGGTAAATTAATAACTCAAGAAACAGGTATTTTAATGGATTCTAGTATATTAAAATACGATGGTCGTCAAATAATAGGTAGTGAAATTTCAGATAAATTCAAAAAGGAGGATTTTTAGATGATAGAATTAAAATCATTTAACAGTAACGATGAGAATACTTGGTGCCCAGGCTGTGGTAATTTTGCTATATTGGCTTGTATAAAAGAATCTTTGCATGAGTTAGGATTATCCCCTGAAGAAGTTGTTATGGTATCAGGTATAGGTCAAGCTGCTAAAACTCCTCATTATTTAAGAGCAAATGTATTTAATGGACTTCATGGTAGGGCTTTACCACCAGCTCAATCTATTAAAATTGTAAATAAGGATCTTAAAGTTATTGTAACTTCTGGTGATGGAGATGCCTATGGAGAAGGTGGAAATCACTTCTTGCACAACATTAGAAGAAATGTTGATATAGTACAGCTAGTTCATAACAATCAAATTTATGGTTTAACAAAAGGACAAGGCTCTCCTACTACATCAAGAGGACAAAAAACTTCTATGCAATTTGATGGTACTTACACAGATCCACTAAATCCCTTAGCAATTGCTATAAGTGCTGGTGCAACATTTGTAGCTAGAAGCTTTTCTGGTGAAAAAGAACATCTAAAAGAAGTCATAAAAAAAGCTATAAATCATAATGGCTATGCCTTAATCGATATTTTACAACCTTGTGTTTCTTTTAATAAAATAAATACTTTTAAATGGTATAAAGATAGAGTATATAAATTAGATGAAAATTATAATCCTAAAGATAAGCTTGAGGCCTTTAAGAAAACTCAAGAATTTGGAGATGCCGGTATTCCAATAGGAATACTATATCTTGATGAAACGAAGAAAACTTATAATGAATCCCATCCAGTTCTAAAATCAGGATGCAACCTTATTGATAGGCAGTGGAATCCTAAAGATACACAAAAATTATTGGATGAGTTCTTATAATTACTAATTTAATTTTAAGTAACAGTAGCATAGATAAAATATGATACAGTATTAAATTATAAAGAAGCTACTACGAAAGGCTTATCAGATAAGGTTAAAAATAACTTAATATAAAATAATAAAGAAGCTAGATATTTAAATCTAGCTTTTATTTATTCGCTCTATGTTTTTCCAATATTTCGATCCATCTGACTCCCTTAATAAAAATTTGTTATCAAAGAGTTCCCTTCTAAGCAAAACGAAATCATCTAAATTACTCCAAAGCTTTATTACCTCATTGACTTCTTTTTCACTATAATATCTTTCATATTCAAATTTAGTTATTAGATACTCTAGAATTATATTTTTAGCATTCCTTTTTGAAGGCCATACTACTATTTTCTTCTCATTATTTAAGTATCTTTCAATATCTACTACCTTTTTACCCATATTCTCACCCCGCTTATATGTTATTTTTAATCTTTCTAAATTATAAGCTTACTAATAATTTATTTTGCACATATTTATTTCCATTCTTATATCGCTTAAAACTTTATAATGAAAATAATCTTATCTTCATTTATCCTATAAGTTAGTTTAAAATTATTTTTTTCACTTATCTTCTTGCATAAATATAATCCAAGTCCAGTTCCATTTGCGTGTTGCTTCGTATTTCCTTTTATAAATGGATCTAATAATCTGTTCTTTATATTATCTTCTATATTTTTACACTTATTAGATATAATTAATTCTTTATTATCAGTAAGACTTATATTTATCTCATTTGCTTCTGAATATTTTATTGCATTATCTATTAAATTAGATATTAAAGTCCTTATATCCTCCTTTATTCCAAATATATTTATATTTTCCAACTTTAAATTTATCTTATATCCATTTTCTCTAATAATTACATCAAATAGATTTAATATATCTTCTATTTCATTTCTTAAATTTATCTCTTTCTTTTCTTTATTTAATATCATTTCAGATTTTGATAACGTTAAAATATTTTGTATTAGATTATTCATCCTTACAGTCTCATCTTCTATATTATTTAACATCCGAACTATATCTTTATCCTCAAACTCTTCTTCATGTAACAACTGAGTATAACCTTTTATAGCCGTCAAAGGCGTTTTAAGCTCATGAGTTGCATTATTAAAGAATTCCAATAATTTCTTCTATCGTTATACATCTTTTCCTTTATAAATATATTTTTTGTTATCATTTATATTTATAATTTCTAATTTTAATAATTTATCTTCCCCTACTTCATCACTTTTTTCTTCATTTTCTACAATATATGCATAATCAGAATTACCTTCGATAATCTGACATTTAGTATCATAAATTCCCCTTCCCTCATATTCAGAAACTCTATTTTCGTCTATTTTATCATTCCACTCCTCTGTATACCCTCCAAGCTTTTTCTTCTCATTAGTCTCATTATTATAGTAATATATATCATTTGGATTTTCTTTAAACATAAATGCTGATACCCCCTCTGCATTAACATTTATACCCCAAGTATAATTTAATGGTACTTTATTACTTTCTTCTAGATTTCCTTTAGTATCTAAAGCATATAAATTCTTTTTAAAGATTCCATAGACAGGATATTCTTTTGTTCCTTCTCCCCCGAATGTTCCTTGGCTTAATCCAAATGTCCCATATATTTTATCTCCTTCAAGATAAAGTGGAATAAATAATTGATTAACCTCTACATCTAAATTTATAATCTTTTCATTGATACTATCTCCAATTTCCTTACTCTCTTGAACCTTTTGATCCAATACTATAGTTTTTTCTTTACTACATCCACTAAATATAATACTTACTCCCATAACACAACTCATTAGAAACACTATTTTTCTTTTCTTCATACCCTTACCCCTTAAATTTAATTTCTATATTTTTATTTTAAATGGAAGTTATTACAAAATTATTACCTAATATAATTATTTCTTATCTTAGTTTTGAATTTCCTATTGTTTATGTATAATTAATATAACTATTATAAATAATTGTATTATATTGTTTATATTTAAGTTGAATTTATAAAGGGTAATATAGGGGGAATAAAAATGAGAATAGAACATATTGCAATGTATGTAAATGATTTAGAATCTACTAAAGACTTCTTTGTTAAATTTTTTAAAGCATCATCTAATAATAAATATTATAATCCTAAAACAGGGTTACAAACTTATTTTTTAACATTTGATGATAATGCAAGACTTGAAATAATGACACGTCCTGATGTAGTTTCTTCAGAAAAACCACTGATGCACACTGGATATATACATTTAGCATTTAGTGTTGGAAGTAAAGAAAAGGTAGATGAATTAACAAGTAAATTAAAAGAATCTGGTTATAAAATATTAAGTGGACCACGTACAACAGGCGATGGTTATTACGAAAGTTGTGTATTAGGACCTGAAGGTAATCAAATTGAAATAACTGAGTAAGCAATTATCTTTTTATTTCATAATAAATTTACTCTATCTCTATAAACAAAAAAGCTAGGCATTAATGCCTAGCTCACTATACTTAATAATTTTTATGCTTTTTTTGCTTAAACTAGTTTAACTTTATATTTATAAAGTTATCCTAGCTCCATAAATTAAATCTTTATCTAATTATATCTTCTTAACAAATTCTGATTTTAATTGCATAGCTCCAAAGCCATCAATTTTACAATCAATATTATGATCTCCATCAACTAAACGGATATTTTTAACCTTTGTCCCTTTCTTTAAGGCTGATGAAGCTCCCTTTACTTTAAGATCCTTTATTATTGTTACAGAATCACCATCATTTAATATATTTCCATTTGAATCTTTAACAATAAGCGTATCCTCATTATTTTCTGCTTCCATTTCTGCATTCCATTCATGAGCACATTCTGGACAAACAAAAAGACTTCCATCTTCGTAAGTATATTCTGAATTACATTTTGGGCAATTTGGTAAATTAACCATAATTTAATTTCCTCCATTCGTTCTTTTCAATTATAATATATAAATTTTCCTCTTCCCTTTCTAAAGCTTTATAATATCAGTAGTTACAAGCTTACAGTCTACAAAATGTATATAGGGAATTACTTATAGGTTTATATGATATCATAGTCTTTTAGCTTTGACAAATGTTAATAAAAACTTTTTATTTTCCTTCTATTATAATTAAGTTATTATGCTTCTACTATCTATACTTTATTATGGAATATCTAGTGATAATTTCTCTTTCTAATTATGATCTTATATAGGAATTTTTTATTTATACTTTACTAAAGTTTAATCAATATTCCATATATAAAATATAAAAATTATTTATAATAAAAGTTGTTCTTGTAAAAATTATATTTTTTATGTTTAAAATTAGTATTAATTGAAGGATTTTAATCCATAATATAGAATATAAAATATTAACAAGGGTAATATTTTGAGAATTTTTATAAGTAAATCTTAGGAGGAATTGATATGTTTTCAATTATGGCAATAAAAATATCACCAAGAAATAAAATTGCACCAACAGTTCAAGAGATTTTAACTAAACATGGCTGCATTATAAAAACAAGACTTGGTATTCATGAAGCAAGCGTTAATAGCTGCTCTAAATCTGGATTAGTAATTTTAGATCTTTTAAACGAAAATCCAGAAGAAATTGAAACTTTAAAGGAAGATTTAAATTCTCTAGATGGCGTAACTGCTAAAGTAATGGAGATTTAATAATATAAGCTATTTAAATAAATTTTTTCACATATATTTGACTTAAAAACACCCAGAAATCTTTAATTAGATTTCTGGGTGTTTTCTATTCTAATTTCATTATATGTATTATAATAATGAATTATCTGCAAATTTACCAATAACCTCAATTGTTGGCTGTACATTTACAAATGCCTCTGGATCTATATCTAATATATTTTTCTTAACAAAGAATAGTTCATGTTTTGATATAACTGTTACTACTGAAGTTAACCCTTCATTTGTATATCCTCCATGCAATCCAGGATTAACTGTTACTCCACGAACACTATTTTTAATAAGACTTTCAACTACTTCTTTTTCTTTTCTTGTAAATATTGTAACTGTTAATTTATACTGCTGAATATACAATAAATCAATAATTTTTGTACTTGCAAAGATAGATACTAAACTATATAATGCAAGTTCCCATCCATATGCTATTCCCGCAATTGATACTATAATTCCATTAAGTATTAATCCTAATTGACCTACAGATTTACCTGTTAATTTTTGTACAACAAGAACTATAATATCAGTTCCTCCTGTAGAAAATCCAAGTCTAAAGCAAATTCCAACTCCAGCGCCTGTTAAAACGCCCCCAAAAATTGAAGCTAAAAGTGGATTATTTGTTATTGAATTTACCGGAAGCCATCTAATAAAGAATGATGACGATACAACTGCAAGTAATGTATACAAAGTAAACTTCTTACCAAGTTTTCTCCATGATAAATAGATAAGTGGTAAATTAATAAGTAAAACCCATGTTGAAATACCAATATTAATATGTAAAAAGCTATTGCCCATTGATGATAGCAATTGAGATAAACCTGTAACTCCACCTGAGTATACATGTGCAGGAGTTAAGAATGTGTTTATCCCAATACCAGCTAAAAATCCATAAAATAATATTGCTAATATTCTGTATAATATTTTCCTATTCATATTAAAGCCCCCTTATATTTTATTTTTTATTATATCATACCTATTATTATATTTTTTATCTATAGTAATTTTGCATAAAATCAACTATATTTCTTATATTTATTCATACATAGCTAAAAAATGCTCTTCTCATTCCAAATTAAAGTAATAATAGTAAATATATAGGATTTATTCTAATATTCAATTAATAATTTAGTGTCGTTAATCTATATTTTAAAGATTGTATTGAGTTTTTATACCATTTAATTAAAATTAGTATTGTTAATTAAATATATTTTCCTTAATCCTATCTAAATTCATTATCAAATATTTTCAGTTGTTATTTGATATAAATATTTTATATCATTATAGTTAATTGAATATATAATTCTCATTTTATTAATAGCAACAATTTTTACTGTGCTTTTGATAATCTACTTCAAGATTTCAAAATGAATAATTTAAAATTAATGGAGCTTTGTTTTCATACAAAGCTCCATTAATTAATTCCCTTATTTTATATAAACATTTATTAGTTTCATATGCAATTGATACTATTCCAGTTCAAATATTAATATTGTTAGAGTAATAATTTAAAAATAAATTACTTTAATCTTAATAACTTATTTTAACTAAATCCCCTATAGCTTTATCTACGGCATCTTTTATATCTTCAACTAATTTCTTAGTTAGTTTTTGCGGATTACTAATTCCCTCTTTAGCTTTTGTTAATTCCTGCTTTAGTTTATTTAATGATTCTTTTGTATATACTTTATCTTTATACGATAATACTTCACCATAAGATATATTCAGTAATAAGTGTCTATATTCATCACTTTTTAAAATAGCTTCCGATTTAACCTCTGGTTTGACTTCAGGTTTAATCTCTGGTTTAACTTCAGGTTTGACTTCAGGTTTAATATCTATACTATCCTCCACAGATCTTAAGGTGTTCCATGATAAATTCATTCCAGATGCCATTCCACTAAAAATATTTTTACTAGGTAAATATACTGTTACATTATATCTTGTATCAAATTTATTTAAAGTAAATTTGAATATTTCTAACTTACCTTTAACTTCTGGTTTTAAGCTCTCGCTTCCTCCATTCTCTTTAATTATAAATCTTCCTTTACTTGAAAATGAGTATCCTTTTTGTGGTTTAAATGTCATTGTAACATCTATTTTTCCATATTCATTCAATTTAACTTCAGTTTTTTGAAGTGCTTCATTAATTGCAGCTCCTCCTTTATTACCATTACCATTAAATTCAGCTGACACATCATAAACTTGTCCAATTTTCAAATTAATATCTAAAGCATAAATTATTAGCTCTAAGTCTTTTTTTGCCTTATCTACATCTGATTGTCTTGCCTTTTTATCTACTGATACAGCTTTTGCTGCATTCAATTTTTCTTTATAATCATCAACAATTGTAGATACTTTATTTTCTGTATCAATCTTCTTTGCAATTAATGCATCTAACTCTGTCTTATCAGCTTTTTTTACAAATATAGCTTTATATGTCTTATTTCCCTTAATAATTTCATCACCGCTAGGAAGAGCTGGCTCCCAATGGTCAAAGAAATAACCTTCAGCAGCTATTGGTTTAGGTGCTATGACCCCTTTTTCCTTCCAAGTACCCCCTAATTTTGATTTAAATAATTTTTCCCCTTCTAAACTTCCATTTCCATCAAAAGTAAAATCAATAATGGCTGTATTACTTTTCTCCATTCTTTCCTCCAAAGCCATTAATATTGTTTCTTTTATGGCTTTAGCTGAAATTGTGGCACCACTTACAGCATCAATACTTCGAACTGTTTCCATAGTAGCATGTTTATCTAAAATCTTTTCCAATATATCCTTAGCTGCCCTATCCATAAAGCTATTGTCACTAGGAGCTCCTTTATGTGTAATAATCAAATCTTTAAATATATCTTTTTCATCATCTACTAAAATATTAACATTAATCGGATACTTTCTATTATAGGATCCAAATTTACCTGAAACCTCTCCATCTCTTACTAATAAACTTGTTCTTTCCTTTATGTTTTTTAAAGTTGTCCAATTTATTTTTAATCCAAATTTCACATTCATTTTCATAGCTAAAATTTTACTAGTTCCCCACACCAATCCTTCTTTATCGTAAGTAGGCAGATTAAAGGCCATCTCTTTATTCCCTATAGTTTTGGTATATAGCGCATTTTTTAAATTCTTATCTTTATATATCCTAGTCCCAGCAAACTCCTCCTTCATACGGAAAGTCAACTTAGCTACCCCATCTTTATCAACAGATATAGTAGCTGGCTTTTCAATAAACTTGTCAGCCATAGAGTTGTTCTCAGGACTATTATAATTTTTCATATCAACCATTACAGTATAATCATTTCCTGCTTCCAGAGGATTAGTTTCTGGTGCTACTGTACTTGATGGTCTTAGAGTATTCCATAACAATTTCATCACATAGGCATTACTTCCAAATAACTCGTTGTCTGGAATATACACATCTACATTATATATCTCATCAAATTTAGGTAAAGTAAACTTAAATATCTCCATCCCATCTTTAATTTCTGGTTTTAAAGTTTCGCTTTCTTCACCATTTTTAATTATAAATCTACCTTTATTTAAAAATGAGTATCCTTTTTGTGGTTTAAATATCATCGTCACATCTACTTTTCCATTTTCATTTAATTTAACTTCAGTCTTTTGAAGTATTTTATTAATTCCACTTACTCCACTAGATGTAGCATTATAATCAAACTTAGCTGATACATCATAAATTTGTCCATGTCTTAAAATACTACTAGTATTTAACTCCTTAATTGCTTCTTCCAATTTAGTTATAGCATTATCTACATCTAATTGTGTTGCCTTTTTATCTGATGATACAGCTTTTGCAGCATTTAATTTTTCTTTATAATAATCAATAATGTCAGATCTTTTATTTTCTGTATCAACCTTTTTGGCAATTAATGCATCTAATGATGACTTGTCAACTTTCTTTACGAGTACATCTTTATTGGTTTGATTTTCCTCAATAGCTTTATCATCTGTCATCATACTTTCTTTCAAAGCTTTATTAACAGCATTTATTATTCCTTTACTTGAATAAGTAGCTCCTGAAATTGTATCTACTCCAGCAGTATTTTGATTTTTTAATATTTTAAGTATTACTCCATTAGCCTTATTAAAAAAATCTACATCATCATGATGTTTAATTATTTCAATATTTACTAATGTACCATTTTTTATTATAATTTTTACTTTTATATTTCCTTTAAAGCCTTTAGCTTCTCCTATGTATTCCCCATCTTTTAATTTATTTTCTTTTAAACTTATATTATTATTTTTATTTTCATCCTCATTAATACCATTTTTATCTAATATATCTTTAATAATATCTTTTATATTAATTAATGGGGTATTATTTACTCCATTATTATTATTTTTAGAAATTTTTATTGTATTGTTTATACCATTATTTTTTTTATCTATTTTATTTAAAGCTGAATTAACTGCATTTAATAATCCATTACTTGAATAAGTAGCTCCTGAAATTGTATCTACTCCAGCAGTACCTTGATTTTTTAATATTTTAATTATTATCCCTTTAGCTTTATTAAAAAATTCTGCATCATCATTATGAGTAATTACTTTAACATCTGCTAACTTATCATTTTTTATTATAACTTTTACTTTTACATTTCCTCTAAAGCCCATAGCCTCACCTATATATTCTCCATCCTGAAGATTATATTCTTTTAAATCTATGCTTTTAGCTTTTAAGTAGTCAGATTTAATATTACTTTTAGATGTACTTACTTCTTCTTTATTAGTTTTATCTATATTGAAACCTGCTTTAGATAATGCATCTCTAACAGCATTTTTTATTCCGTTAGAAGTTAAAGTTGCTCCTGAAATAGAATCTACATTAGTAGAACCCTCTTTTAGAATGCTTGCAATAACTTTGCTACCATTCTCATAATATTTAGGCGTCTCTGAATGAGAAACCACCTCAATATTTTTTATTTTACTATTCTCTATAGTAACCTTTACATTAATATCTCCACCATAACCTTTTGAAACTCCAGAATATGTACCATCTTTTATTCCTTTTAAATTTATATCACTCTCATTATTAATAGACTCTTTTTCTTTAATAATAGTCTCTGTAGAATCCGAACTTTTTTTTGGAACATCTACATTCTTCTTACTAAGTATATTGTAAGGATCAATTATTGCAAAACTAGTTGCACCAATTGCGCTTGTAATAAGAATCCCACCTGCAATTATCTTTGATTTTTTCATTATAAAATCCCCCCTTATTTAGCATTATTCAATGCATTTTCCACAGCTGAAATTATACCCTTAGAACTAAAAGTAGCTCCACTTATTGAATCAACATTCGAACTTTGTTTTTCAATTATTTTAGGTATTAAATCTTTAGCTTCATTTAAATAATTTTCATCATCACTTGAACTTAGAACATCTATTTTTTTAATCATTCCATCCTTTATCTCAAGAGATACTTTAGTTTTTCCATTAAATCCTTCTCCTTCACCCTCAAAATTTCCATTTTTAAAAGTAAGTGAATTAGAAGTAATACTTCCCTTTTCATTTTTACTATCATTTATACTAACATCTTTATCTGAGCATCCCGCAAATGTTGCTCCTAAAGAAATAATTACTATCGAAAAAATAACTTTTTTATTCATCCCAACACTCCTTGAAAATTTTCAGTAACTCTTATATTACCATTCTTATTTATAAATAATCCTTCCACGCCCTCTATAGAATTTATAAGCTTCATTCCCCCCTCTTCACCAAGTGATAATGCTATTGTACTTAATGCATCACAATCCATAGAATCCTCCGATACTATAGTCACTTGAATTAAATCACTTTCAAAAGGTCTTCCATCCTTAGGATTTATTATATGATGATATATCTTGTCCTCTTTTTTAAAGAACCTCTCGTATATTCCTGAAGAAACAACTGATTTATCACATATTTCTAACACCCCTAATATTTCACCTCTCTCTGAAAAAGGTTTTTGAATACCAATTTTAAAATTTTCTCCGTTCTCTTTTTTTCCTATACATAAGACATTTCCACCTAGGTTTATTATTCCACTACTTACACCTTCTGAAATTAAATACTCTTTTATCCTGTTTGCTATATACCCTTTAGCAATTCCTCCTAAATCTATTGACATTCCATTTTTTCTAAGTTTAATATGATTTTTATTAATCAATATATTTTTATAATTTACGAGCTCTAAATTTTCATCAATATCCTTTTGAACAGGAATAATCTTTTTTTCACTTTTAAAATTCCAAAGTTTTAAAAGTGGCTGAATACTAATATCAAAATTCCCATGAGAAAGTTCACTATAATATAAACTTCTATTTATTATGCTTAGTGTTTCATTGTGAACATCGAACCCGTTTATATCACTATTATTTACATTATAAATATCACTACCTTCTTTTGTTTTACTAAGAAGTTCCTCATAATATTTACAAAAATCAAAGGATTTGTTTAATATATACTCACCTTTGCTTAAATTGCAATATATACTAATTTCCACAACTGTATCAAAATAAAACCCTTGCATAGAGAAGTTGCTATTTATAATCGATTCCTTTTCCATTTCATCCCTCCTTCTAAAATAAAAAATTATCATTCTTATTTAATCATTATATAAGTGTTTAAACTTACTAAACTCCCACTTACCGCTAATACCACTACTATTGCTATTATTTTCTTTAACATCTATAACTTTCATTATTTTTTCCTATTTATATAAGCTTTTCGGCATAAAATAAAGCTCATGTGTTTCTTTATCTTTATTTAATGTTCCTTGTACTTTATAAACAGATCTTATTAAATCTTCATCTATTATTTCATCTGTTTTTCCACTTCTTATTACTTCTCCATTTTTCATTACTACTATATTATGACTATATTTTATTGCTTGATTTATATCATGAAGAACCATAACTACTGTTAGCCTATTCTTCTTATTTAATTCTTTAATAGTTTCTAATATTTCAATCTGATGAAATATATCTAAATAAGTTGTAGGTTCATCTAAAAATAATATATTGGGTTTTTGAGCTAGAGCCATTGCAATAAATGTTCTCTGTCTTTCACCCCCAGACAAGCTCATAACCATATTATTTTTTTTCTCTAAAAGCCCTGACTTTAAAAGAGACCAATTTATAATTTTAAAATCCTCTTCATTTAAACATTCAAAATATCCTTTGTGAGGTAATCTTCCATAGCTAATAAGTTTTTCTACTGTAATATCATTAGGTACAGAATTATGCTGATAAACTGTAGCTATTTTTCTTGCTATTTCTTTTTTGCTTAACTTATTAATATTATTCCCCTCTAAAAAAATCTCTCCACTTTTAGGTTTGTTTAAATTGCATAATATACTTAATAATGTTGATTTTCCACTTCCGTTTGGACCTATTATTGTAGTAATTTCGCCTTCTTTTATTTGAAGATTTATATTCTTTAATATTTCTTTATTACCCTCATAACAAAAACTTATATTATTAGCTCTTATCATTTTAAATATCACTCCTTTTTAGAAGATATAAAAAGAATGGAGCTCCAATTATAGCCATTACTATTCCAACTGGTATTTCATAAGGCTTAATTATACTTCGTCCTAAAGTATCAGCTAAAAGTAATAATGCCGAACCTAGAACCCCGCTAAATGGAATTAAATATTTATGATCTGAGCCTATAATAATTCTACAAATATGGGGTACTACAAGTCCTACAAATGATATTATCCCTGCTATAGCTGTTGATATTCCAGCTAAAAAAACTGCTACAGTTGTTATAAGGATCATTTGCAATGTGGAATTATATCCTAAACTACTTGCATTTTTATTACCTAATACTATAATGTTGCAAGACTTACTTAAAAGTATCGAAACTATTATTCCAACAACTGAATATCCAATTAGTATCCTAAAATCTGTCCAAGATATTTTAGCTAAACTTCCTGTAAGCCACATTTGCATATTAGATGCTCCTGGTCCTGCACATAATGTTACTATTACAGTTAATCCACCAAGTAATGCATTTACAGCAGCTCCAGCTAAAACAATTCTAATTGGTGATAAACCATTTTTGTAAGCCATTCCATATACAATTAAGCAAGATATTGCCCCTCCTAAAAGACCAAACACAGGTCCAAATTTAATTAACTTTGGTGCAAAAACTATTACTGAAACTGCAACTAATGATGCACCTGAAGAAATCCCTGTTATATATGGGTCTGCCAACGGATTTTTTATTACTGATTGTAAGAGTACTCCTGATATAGCTAAATTTGCTCCAACTAATCCAGCTACAAAAACTCTAGGCATCCTAAGTTCCCTAATTATTTCAATATTTCCACTTGGATTATCAGAAAATAATCCAAGAATAAGTTCCCTATAACTAATCTTTATACTTCCAATCTTTAAAGAGATTATTATAGCTACAACTAAAAGTATTATTGCCATTAAAATATATATAAGTTTTGTTCTGTTTTTGACTAATCTCATTTTATTTCTTATCTCCATATAATATTTTGCCAAGAGTATTTAATGCTTCCATTACATTTAAGTTTGCACTCATTCCAAAATATTCACTATCTAAATATGTAACTTTTTCTTCTTTTATAGCTTTTATATTTTTCCATGTTGGATCATTTTTAAATTTCTCTTTTGCAGAATCTTTAGCTTCTTCTGGTTTTCCATGTGTCATAACAAGTACTATATCTGGTTTAAGTTTTGTAACTTCTTCATTGTTATAAGTGTAAAATGGTAACCTTTCTTCCTTAACTACATTTTCTCCACCTGCAATTTTTACTAAATCACCTACGTAGGACTTTGGACTTGCAACCATCATACTTCCTGGTACTGAAAATACTATCATTACCTGCTTTTTACTTTTTCCATCACCTAATTTTTTCGTTTCCTTTTCTTTATTTTCTAAGTCCTTTAATAGATTTTCTCCCTCAGCCTTTTTAGAAAATCTATCACTTAGCTTAGTTATACTGTTTTTCAATCCATCTAAACTAGTTAATGTTACAAATTCACTAGGTATATTATTATCCTTAAAAATATTTTTATAATCCTCTCCTAATGTATCAACAGATACAACCACACTAGGTTTTAATGATTTTATTATTTCTAAATCTGGATTCATTGGATTACCGATTTTAACAGCATCTTTTGTACTTTCTGGCAACTTATAAGCAGTAGTTGGAACTCCTTTTAGCTTAACTCCTAACTTATCTAGTATTTGAGTTACAGCAACAGATGTCGCCACTACATTTTCGCCATTATTCTTATCTTCTGTTGTCTTATCTTTAGCCTCATCTAAGCAACCTACAAAGGCACAGGTCATTATCATTGCCAAAGCTAATAAAAAATACCTTTTTATTTTCATAAATCATTTCCCCTTAAACTTTAAATGTTATTTTTTAAATCTCTTTATAACTATCCCCCCTATAATTCCAGCAATTATAACTCCTCCAAAAATAGCTCCATATTTAACCTTGCTATTTGATTCATTAGCTTTTGGATCTTCACTTTTTTCTGTTATACTTTTATTCATATTATCTTCTACCTTTTTATCTTCCTTCTTTTCATTAGTATCTGATTTATTTTCAGATTCTTTCTTCTCTTCTTTATCCTTATTTCTATCTGTTTTATCGTTATCTGTGTTATTTTGCATACTTTTTACTTTTTCTTCTTTGACCTTGTTTTTATCTGTTTCATTAGCTTTCTTTTTATTATCACTTGATTCTTTTTTTTCTTCTTTAGAAGCTGTTTTATCATTTTTTGATTTTGGTTCATCTATTTTTTTAATTAATTTCATTGTTTTTAAATTAGGAACAACTCCAAATCTAACATCTCTTCCCATTGGTTCAACATAGATTATAGTCTCAATTTTAGAATTTACATCAGGACCTTGAACCTTTAATGTTACTGTATTATTGTCTTTATCCTTTTTAATATTCTTTATAGATGCTTCTTTTCCATTTATAAGGATTCTGAAATTCTTCATATATTCCACGCCTGAAAAACCTATCGTAAACTCTACTTTATCCTTATAAATTTCTACATTCATTTTTTTATTCGTGTAAGTTCTTGCCATAGACATTCCAACTTCTGAATCATGTTTTACATTGTTTTCACACTCATAAATTCCATGGGATAGATTTTTATTAGTTGCATTAGCAACTATACTGTTACTAATTCCTCCTATAAAGAAAATTGTAAATACTAAAAATCCTACAATTAAATGTTTTATATTTTTCACAACTTTTCTCCTTTTATCTTCTCTTTGAAAGAATAGCTAATGCACCTGCACCTATTGATCCTAATCCAGCTAAGACACTTCCTAAAAAATCCATTCCAGTAGCAGGTAATTTATTACTTATCCCATATTCCTTATTTACTTCACTATCACTTACCTTATATTCTTTTTCAAATTTTAATGTATCTTTTAATAATTCAACTCCAAATTCAACATTCATACCCATTGGTATTACAAAGCTTTTTACTTTTATTTTTGAATCTAAGTTTGGAACTTCAAATCTTACCTTTGTTACATTTCCATTTTTGTAAGTAATTTTATGATTAACTTTATTTCCTGCTACATGTATTTCATAATCCTTCATATATTGACCACCTGTAAATGTTAAGGTTACATAAGTTTTCCCATTTACTTCTTCAACTTGTGAATTGCTATCTAGATTTTTTCTTGCCATATCTATTCCTGTTTGGCTCTTATGAGTTACTTTATTTTTTATAGTGTATACTTTTCCTCTTATAACTTCTTCCCTTTTAGCATTTACCTTATTTGCCTTCCTTGAAGATGTATTATCTTTAACTTCATTATTTGATTTATTTTCATTACTTGATTTATTTTCATTGCTTGAAGCAGTATCCTTATTCTCTTCTAGCTTATTTGTATAATCTTTCGATAAATTTACCTTTTTCAATGTATTTTCTTTTAATATTGTTTGGAAAATAACATCTTTATTCATAGCTGTTACAAAAGCTGACATAGTAATTTTAGAATTTAAGCTAGGCACTTCAAATTTTACTTTTCTATTATTTTCAGTAAAATTTACATTCTTTCCGTTTACATTTATTTTTATATTTTTTAAAAATCCATATTGAACTTTATCCAATTCTAAAGTTGCATAAATCTTTCCATTCTTTATATTAATTTCACTGTTTTCATTTAAAACTCTTCTTGCCATGCTGTTTCCTATTTCAGCATTTCCATTACCTATGTATTTAACATCGTTTTGTATTGAGTAATCGCCATCTTTGTATTTTTTAACTTCATTGCTATCTTTATTAGATTCTGATTTATCTTTTACAGTAATCTTTATATCTTTAGTTGCAACAAGTCCACCTTTATCTTCAGCTTTGTAAGTAACTTTATAAGTTCCAGTTTTTACTGCTACTCCATTTTTTATAAAACTTGTATCTCCTAAAACTTTAACTTTAATATTTCCATCTTCTTTATCTTCTGCGGTTACATTAGATAATAAATCTATCTTATCCTGCTTTGAAACAGTTATATCTTTTGCCTTTATTATTGGCATTTCATTTATTGTTTTTAAAGTACTCATATCATTAACTACAAACATTTCAACATTTTTTCCCATCGCAGTTATAAACATTCCTATATGAACTTTAGCCTCTGGTGATGGAACTTCAAATTCTATACTTTTATCATCTTTATTTTCTTTTATTTTTAGATCCTTTCCATCAATACTCACCTTAATATTTTGCATAAAAGAATATAAGCCTTTATTGAAATTTAATTTCATATATGTATTTCCATTTTTTATTGTTAATTTTGTAGTTTTTTCTAAAGTTTTTCTAGACATACTTTCTCCAGTTTCATTTCCTGGAGTTATATAGGATGTCTTATTTTCAACTTCATAAATACCACCATTAAGGTGTTCTACTATTTCTTTGTTATTGCTTAATTCTGAAGCAAATGCATGTACTCCTATACCGCTTCCCATAAGCACTGATGTAACTAATGCAACTGCAATTAATATATTTGCTTTTCTTTTTATCATAAAAATAAATCCCCCTAGTATTTTTTTATTATTTGACATATTACTAATAATAGTTAACAATATTATTGAGAATGATAATCACTTTGTTTTTTTATATTATCATATTCTTTATCCTTAGTGTTTAACTGTATATAGT
>NZ_JAIKTU010000059.1:0-375 GCF_019753795.1 Clostridium sardiniense
ATACCACAGTCAAAGTGTGGTGCCTTACCGCTTGGCGATATCCCTACATGGGGTGAATGATGGGACTCGAACCCACGACAACCAGAACCACAATCTGGCGCTCTACCAACTGAACTACATTCACCATCATATTTTGGTGCGCCATCAGGGATTCGAACCCGGGACACCCTGATTAAGAGTCAGGTGCTCTACCAACTGAGCTAATAGCGCATAATAATGGTGCGTCTTAAGAGATTCGAACTCCTGGCCCACGCCTTAGAAGGGCGTTGCTCTATCCAGCTGAGCTAAAGACGCATGTATTGGAGCGGGTGAAGGGAATCGAACCCTCGTGGCTAGCTTGGAAGGCTAGAGCTTTACCATTAAGCAACACCCGCA
>NZ_JAIKTU010000060.1:0-353 GCF_019753795.1 Clostridium sardiniense
ATTAATTTAATTAATGGTGCAGGTGAAGGGAGTCGAACCCCCACGCCTAAGGCGCTAGATCCTAAGTCTAGTGCGTCTGCCAATTCCGCCACACCTGCACGTTATTTAATTAAATTGGTGGCTCGCCCGGGAATCGAACCCGGGACACCATGATTAAAAGTCATGTGCTCTACCGACTGAGCTAGCGAACCATTTATGGCAGGGATAGCAGGATTTGAACCTACGAATACCACAGTCAAAGTGTGGTGCCTTACCGCTTGGCGATATCCCTACATGGGGTGAATGATGGGACTCGAACCCACGACAACCAGAACCACAATCTGGCGCTCTACCAACTGAACTACATTCACCAT
>NZ_JAIKTU010000061.1:0-343 GCF_019753795.1 Clostridium sardiniense
GTAGCCGTAGGAGAACCTGCGGCTGGATCACCTCCTTTCTATGGAGAATTCAGTTAACAAGATGATTAACTGGTATATTAAAAAATTCGAAATTCGGATTTCTTACCGAAAAGAAGGTTTTTAAATGAAAATTCTGTTCAATTTTGAGAAACCATTGTTTTCTCAAAAAAAAGCGTTACATAATGTTGTAATGTTTTTGTTCTTTGAAAATTGCACATGAATATAAATTGTTGATACAACAAGCCAAGAAATAAAGTATTTATTAAATACTATTCTTTGTGAGAACCAAAATTGTGATGATTTTGAATAATTGACTAAATAGGTCAAGCTACAAAGGGCGTAT
>NZ_JAIKTU010000062.1:0-333 GCF_019753795.1 Clostridium sardiniense
ATACCACAGTCAAAGTGTGGTGCCTTACCGCTTGGCGATATCCCTACATGGGGTGAATGATGGGACTCGAACCCACGACAACCAGAACCACAATCTGGCGCTCTACCAACTGAACTACATTCACCATATGGTGCGTCTTAAGAGATTCGAACTCCTGGCCCACGCCTTAGAAGGGCGTTGCTCTATCCAGCTGAGCTAAAGACGCATATTGGAGCGGGTGAAGGGAATCGAACCCTCGTGGCTAGCTTGGAAGGCTAGAGCTTTACCATTAAGCAACACCCGCAGGTAATATTAAATTTAAAGTGGTCGGGGTGACAGGTCTCGAACCTGCGA
>NZ_JAIKTU010000063.1:0-323 GCF_019753795.1 Clostridium sardiniense
GAAGACGGAAATATAACAAATAAGATTAAAGTGATAGAAAACACAGTAAATGTAAACAAGCCAGGCACTTACAAAGTAGTTTATGAAGTAACAGATAGTCAAGGTGCTAAAACAATAAAGACAATAACAATAACTGTAGTAAGCAATGATAAACCGGTAATAAGCGGAGCAGATAATGTGAGCATAACAGAAGGAACAGCATTTGATCCAATGGCTGGTGTAACTGCAGTTGATACAGAAGATGGAAATATAACAAAAGATATTAAAGTTTCTGGCTCAGTAGATACAAATAAACCAGGAAAGTATGAAGTAACTTATACAGT
>NZ_JAIKTU010000064.1:0-309 GCF_019753795.1 Clostridium sardiniense
ATATTGTGTCAAACTCAAATTCTATTGTAAGCTAGTGATTTCAACGATTATATGAAATTACTTATATATAAAATAAAAAAGAAAATAGAGTAAAATCTATTTTCTTTTTTTACTTTCTTGCTATTTATTTTTATTTAAAACAATAAAAAAATATTATTATTATTAATTATATCTTTAAGTTTTTATATAATTCATTGACATCATCTTGTTGTATTCCTAAATATCTTTTAGTAATAGATAAATTACTATGATTAAGTGTTTCCATTATTAATGCTGGATTAAATCCCTTTTTCCAAGCAAAATATCCCC
>NZ_JAIKTU010000065.1:0-302 GCF_019753795.1 Clostridium sardiniense
TGTCTCTGGTTTCCCTGCTTCTCCACTATCACCCGGTAAATCTGGCGTTGACCCTTCCTCACCTGGTAAATCTGGTGTCGTTCCCCCTGTTCCTGGTGTCTCTGGTTTCCCCGCTTCTCCACTATCACCCGGTAAATCTGGCGTTGTTCCTTCCTCACCTGGTAAATCCGGTGTTGTTCCTCCTGTTCCTGGTGTCTCTGGTTTCCCTGCTTCTCCACTATCACCCGGTAAATCTGGCGTTGACCCTTCCTCACCTGGTAAATCTGGTGTCGTTCCCCCTGTTCCTGGTGTCTCTGGTTTCC
>NZ_JAIKTU010000066.1:0-300 GCF_019753795.1 Clostridium sardiniense
TAATATCGCGGGATGGAGCAGTTGGTAGCTCGTCGGGCTCATAACCCGAAGGTCGTAGGTTCAAGTCCTGCTCCCGCAACCACAAAGCGTGGCGGAATAGCTCAGCTGGCTAGAGCATTCGGTTCATACCCGAAGTGTCGTAGGTTCAAGTCCTATTTCCGCTACCAATTGCCTGCCGAAGTGGCGGAACTGGCAGACGCACAGGACTTAAAATCCTGCGGTGGTTAAACACCGTACCGGTTCGATTCCGGTCTTCGGCACCAAAGATCTAAGATTCTTCTTAGATCTTTTTTGCTATAT
>NZ_JAIKTU010000067.1:0-291 GCF_019753795.1 Clostridium sardiniense
ACAGCTGGAATCAATAAAACAAATGCAAATTTAGGCATAGTATTTAATACTTGTCCTGTGCTAGAAACCTGAACTGCTATTTCATTCGGCAAATTTTTTGCCATTATTCCATTTAAAACTAATGCAATAATCATTAAACTAATATTTATTATATCTAATTTATTAACCTTTATCTTCTTTTTATTTTCTTCTATTTTCATATAATTCCCCCCATTACCCATTAACCCTTTTTAATTTCATCTTAATTATATTCCCATATAACTTACTTCAGTAATATCTATTTTATGCATT
>NZ_JAIKTU010000068.1:0-270 GCF_019753795.1 Clostridium sardiniense
TGTCTCTGGTTTCCCTGCTTCTCCACTATCACCCGGTAAATCTGGCGTTGACCCTTCCTCACCTGGTAAATCTGGTGTCGTTCCCCCTGTTCCTGGTGTCTCTGGTTTCCCCGCTTCTCCACTATCACCCGGTAAATCTGGTGTTGTTCCTTCCTCACCTGGCAAATCTGGTGTCGTTCCCCCTGTTCCTGGTGTCTCTGGTTTCCCCGCTTCTCCACTATCACCCGGTAAATCTGGCGTTGTTCCTTCCTCACCTGGTAAATCCGGTGT